>JBAIXJ010000430.1:0-4190 GCA_037916645.1 Opitutales bacterium
CCGTGATCCTCAAGAGC
Source organism: Opitutales bacterium (assembly GCA_037916645.1). Lineage (GTDB taxonomy): Bacteria > Verrucomicrobiota > Verrucomicrobiia > Opitutales > Opitutaceae > Fen-1467. The sequence goes on from JBAIXJ010000430.1 coordinate 18, forward strand.
GACATGACGCACCTCGCGAACAAGGGCGAGGACCGGGCGCGCATTCTCGCCGGCCTGTTCGACGCCGTGTGCGAAAACGTGCTCGTGCTGCTCAAGCCGGCCGTCTCGCCCCGCCGCGTCCTGCTGATCGGCGGCGTGAGCCGGTCGCCACGCGTGCGCCGCACGGTGCGCGCGTTCCTCGATCGCCACCAGATGGAGATGCTCGACCTGGCGCGCGACGACGCCCTCTTCTTCGAGGCGCTCGGCTGCGCGCTCGTGGCCGCCGGCGGCGGGGCGGCGCCGCTGCCGGCGCTGGACGCCCTGCTCGAGGCGCCCCGCGAGGCTCGCCTCGAGCGGCTGCCACCCCTCGCCGCGTCCCTGGCGCAGGTGCGCCGCCTCCCGCGCCGCCCGCCCGCGCCGGACGCGGAGCAGCGCGGCTCATTGATCCTCGGTTTCGACATCGGCTCCACCGGCTCCAAAGCCGTGGCGATCGACACCGGCACCCGCGACCTCCTTTGGGAGGGGTACCGCGAAACCCTCGGCCAGCCCGTCGGCGCCGCCCAGGCGCTGCTCGAACAATTTCTCCGCGGCTCGGCCGGCCGCCAGCCCGTGCTCGCCTTCGGGGTGACCGGCAGCGGCCGCGAGATCGTCGGCTCGCTCCTGGCCACCTGCTACGGCCGGGACGCCGTGTACGTGCTGAACGAGATCGCCGCCCACGCGGCCGGCGCGACGTATTACGATCCGCGCGTCGACACCATCTTTGAAATCGGCGGGCAGGACGCGAAATTCTCGCGGCTCGCCGGCGGCCGGGTGATCGATTGCGCGATGAACGAGGCCTGCAGCGCCGGCACCGGCTCGTTCATCGAGGAGCAGGGGCGCAAGTTCGCCGGCATCCGTGACGTCGTCCAACTCGGCGCGGAGGCGCTCGCGGCCCGCGAGGGCGTTTCGCTCGGCCAGCATTGCTCGGTGTTCATGGCCGAGATCATCGACGAGGCGGTGGCCGCCGGCGTCGAACCGCGGGCCATCATCGCCGGCCTCTACGACTCCATCATCCAGAACTACCTGCACCGGGTGAAGGGCAACCGCACCGTGGGCCAGGTCATCTTCTGCCAGGGCATGCCCTTCGCTTCGGATGCGCTCGCGGCGGCGGTCGCGCGCCAGACCGCCGGCACCGTCATCATTCCGCCGAATCCGGGCACCGTCGGCGCGTTCGGCATCGCCCTGCTGACCCACCACGAACTCGGCGGCGGCGCCCGCCCGGCGCTGGACCCAGAGCGTTTCCTCACCGCTCGCGTCGAGGCCAAGGACACCTTCACCTGCAAAGCGACCACAGGTTGCGGGGGCGCCGGCAACCGGTGCCGCATCGAGCGCCTGCGGACCGTGGTGGGCGATCACCGGCAGGCTTTCACCTGGGGCGGCGGCTGCGCGCTGCACGACAGGGGCACGCGCAGGCGGAAGCTTCCCGACCGGGCGCCCGACCCCTTTCGCGAGCGGGAGGAGTTGGTCAGGCAACTGATCACAGGCCTTGAGCCGGGCGACACCGCGGCACCCGCTCCGCCGGCCGGGAGCCCGCTCTGCGGGCGTGGCAGCGGCGGCGGCGGCCCCCGCCACCGCACGGTGGCCCTCAGCGACGAGTTCATGCTCAAGGGGCTCTTTCCGTTCTTCGCGACCTTCCTCCGCGCGCTGGGCCTGGAACTGCAGGTGGCGGAAACCTGCGGACCCGAGGCCCTGAAGCGCGGCATCCAGGAATGCAACGTCCCCTTCTGCGCCCCGATGCAGCAATTCCACGGGCTGGCGAGCCGCATGGCGGAAACCGGCGCGGATCACCTCTTCGTGCCCATGATCCGCAGCCTGCCGCGGGTGGACGGCGAGCCCTACGCCGTCACGTGCCCGATCGCCCAGGCCGCCCCCGACTTGCTGCGGTCGGACCTTGGCCGCGACGTGGAGGGCCGGCTGCTGTCGCCCGTGGTTGACGTTCGCGAGGGCAATCTCGAATCGGAACCGATCCTCGACCTCTGCCGCCGGCTGGCGGCGCAGCTCGGCGAACCCGGCTGCGACTGGCGGGCGGCCCACCGCCGCGCCGTGGCGGCGCAGGCGGGGTTCGAGCGGGCCTGCGTCGACCTCGGGCGCCGGGCGCTGGAATTCTGCGCCACCCACGGCCTCGTGCCGGTCGTGGTCGTGGGCCGGCCGTACACGATCGCCAACACCGTCCTCAACTCCAATGTGCCCGCGATCCTGCGCGAACAGGGGGCGATCGGCATCCCGCTCGACTGTTATCCGGTCGGCGACGAGGTGCCCGCGTTCAAGGACATGTATTGGAGCCACGGGCAGCGCATCCTCCGCGCGGCCCACCAGATCCGCCGCACCCCCGGCGTCTACGGACTCTACTGCAGCAACTACTCCTGCGGGCCCGACAGCTTCAACCTGCACTTCTTCGCCTACATCATGGAGGGCAAGCCGTTCGCCGTCATCGAAACCGACGGCCACTCCGGCGACGCCGGCACGAAGACGCGGGTCGAGGCCTTCCTCCACTGCGTGGCGCAGGACCTCGCCGCCTCGGGCGTTTCGGCAGCGGCGCGGGTATCCCCAGGCCTCCGAGGCCTCGGCGAAGGAAGCCAGCCCGTGGCCGCCAGTGACGGTAATCTCGCGACACCGGCGCCGGCCGATTCCGCCGCGTCGCCCCCGGACTTCACCACCATCCAGCAGCACCCGACTTCGGTCAGCGAACTCCGCCGACGCGGCGAAACGCTGCTCATTCCGTGGATGGGCCCGAACTCGCTCGTTCTGACCGCCTGCTTGCGCGGGCTCGGCCTGCCGGCGGAATGCCTGCCGATGCCGGACGCCGCGGCGCTGCGGCTCGGCCGCCGCCACACCTCGGGCAAGGAGTGCCTGCCCATGTGCATCACCCTCGGCAACCTGCTCAAGCGCCTGGAGCGCGAGCGCGAAACAGACCGCCGTTTTGCGGTGCTCATGACCACCACCCACGGCCCCTGCCGCGAAGGCACCTATAATCTCCTGAATCAGATCGCCCTCGAGCGCCTGGGCTGGGCGGATCGCGTCCGCATCTGGCCGCCGGCCGACACCGGGTACTTCGATGACTTTCCCGGCGGCCTGTCCGTGGTCCTGCTCTCCGCCATCGCCGCGTCCGACAACCTCCTGGCCGCGCTGCACGACGCGCGGCCGGCCGAGATCCGCCCCGGCGCGGCCAAGGATGTCTACGACCGCCATTTCGCCTGCCTGCAGCATTGGGCCGTCGCCACGGCCGGAGCCGGCCCTTCACTGCCCTCGGCGCTCTGGCAGGTCGCGACCGGGCGGCTCTTCGGCTTGGACCGCCTGCTGTCCGCGGCGGCGGCGGATTTCGCCGCGGTGCGCACCGACCGGGCCCTCCCCACCGTCCTGGTCGTGGGCGAGGTCTACCTGCGCTGCGAGGCCTTCGCCAACAACTTCGTCATCGACCAGCTCGGGGCCCGCGGCCTGCGCACCCGGCTCGCCCCGCTGGGCGAATGGCTCGAGTACTCCGATCTGATCAGCCGGCGCCGCGAGCGTGGTGTCGGGCTCGGCAACTGCATCAGCAGCCGGGTCCAGCAACGCATCCGGGATGTCGTCCACCACCTCGTGGCCCGGCCCCTGCGCTGGCCCGGCCGGCCGAGGGTCCGCCATGCGCTCGACGCGGCCGGCACCTATCTCCGCCCCGAGCTGCACGGCGAGGCCGTGCTCACGATCGGCTCCCCCCTCGCCGAGTGGCGGCGGGGCGAGATCAATGCGGTCGTCAGCGTCGGGCCGCTCGAGTGCATGCCCAACAAGATCGCCGAGGCGCAGCTGTTCCATGCCGCCGAGCGGGAGGCTCTGCTCTCGCTGACCCTCTCGATGAACGGGGATCCCGTCGACGACACCGTGCTGGACAACTTCGCCTTCGAGGTCCACGCGCGGTTCCGGAAAGGGCGACCGCTCTCCGGCCAAGTGCCGCCCCGCTGACGTGCGACGGACTCGTCTGGCGCGCTTGGCTTGTCCCAACCGGCCGAATAGCATCGCTGACACCGATCGTCCCTTCCGCACTCCGGCTCCACCAGCTTCTTCCCAGGGGAATCGAACATGAAAACGCGCAGACTTCTGGCGTATGCCACGTTTCCGGCCGCGGCGCTGCTCCTCTTCGCCGCGTCGTGCAACCTGACCATTCCGCCAACCCCAACCTGG
>JBAIXJ010000431.1:0-4229 GCA_037916645.1 Opitutales bacterium
CGGTCGCGCCGGCCCTTCAATAGCTCATCTGGTCCAGCTTCACCTTGCCGCGGAAGATCCAGTAGATGCTGGCGCTGTAGGCCAACACCGCCGGCACGCCGATCAGCGCGATCGTGAGCATGATGCCGAGGGTCTTTTGCGAGGAGGAGGCGTTGAAGGCCGTGAGGCTGTGCGCCGGCTCCGTGTGGCAGAAGACCAGATTGGGATACATGCCGAGGCCGAAGAGCGCCATCAGCCCGGCCATGGCGCCGCACGACGAGAGGAACGCCAGGAATTCGCGCCCCCGGCTGACCTCGCGCGGGATGTTGGCGATCGCCAGCACCACGGCCACGACGACGACGAAGAACCAGGGTTCGCGCCGGAACGCCTCGGTGATATGCGGCACGTAGAGCAGCGTGGCCAACGTCAGGATCACGTAGCACAGGATGAAGGTGATGATCAGCGGATTGACCCGCTGCCGCACGCGCGCCTGCAGGTCGCCCTCGGTTTTGAGCACGAGGTAGATCGCCCCGTGCATGGCGAACAGCGCCACGGTCGTCACGCCCATCAGCAGGGCGTACGGGTTCAGCAGGCCGAGGAAGGTGCCGGCAAACTCGCCCCGCGCATCGAGCGGCACGCCCCACGCGATGTTTCCCATCGCCACGCCGATCAGCAGGCTGGAAAGCAGGCTGCCCGCCGCGAAGCTGCCATCCCAGAAGGCGCGCCACCGCGGCGACGGATGCTTGCTGCGGAATTCGATCGCGACGGCGCGAAAAATCAGGGCGCACAACAGGGCCATGAACGCGACGTAGAAGCCCGAGAACACCGAGGCGTACACGATCGGGAACGCCGCGAACAGCGCCCCGCCGCCCGTGACCAGCCACACCTCGTTGCCGTCCCACACCGGGCCGATCGAGTTGAGGAACACGCGCCGGTCCTCGTCGCGGTTCACCGCCCACAGGTGCAGCATGCCCACGCCGAGGTCGAAGCCGTCGAGGATCACGTAGCCGGCGAACAACACGCCGACCAGGGCGAACCAGACGGTGTGCAGATCGAGACTGTCGAAGCTCACCGCGCACCTCCCTTCGCGCCGTCGAAACCCAGCGCCCATTTGCCGGCCGGCTGCAGGTCGCCATCGTCCGGGCCGTGCCGGATCTTGTCGTTGAGGAGGAACACGAACACCGCAAACAGGAGCAGATAGACCAGCGTGAACATCGCGATCGAGGCCGCGACCTGCCCGGCGGTCACCACGGGCGACAATCCCTGAACGGTGCGCAGCAGGCCGTAGACGATCCACGGCTGCCGGCCCACCTCCGCGGCCCACCAGCCGGCCTGGTTGGCGATCTGCGGACCGAGGACCGACAACGTGAGCAGCCAGAGCAGCAGGCGCGACCGGTCGAGGCGGCCGCGCCAGAGCGCGAATGCCGCCCAGACGGCCAGGCCGATCATGGCGAAGCCCACCGTCACCATCAGGTGGAAAAGCTGGAAGCTGAAGTTCACCGGCGGACGATCCGCCGGCGGGATGGCGTCAAGGCCGGTGATGGCCTTCCCGGCATCGCCGTAGGTCAGCCAGCTCAGCAGACCCGGAATCTCAACGTTGAACGCCATGCCCTCCTGCTTTTCATCCACCCATCCGACCAGCGACAGGGGCGCGTGGGGCGCGGTGACATACCGCCCTTCGAACGCCGCCAGCTTGGCCGGTTGGTAGCGCGCCACCTCCCGCGCGCTCGAATGGCCCGTCAGGAGCGAAGCCAGCGCGGCCACGGCCGCCAGGCCGAGTCCGATCTTCACCGACGTCAGCGCAAACTCACGGTGCCGGCGGTGCAGCAGGTACCAGGCGCCGACGCTGACCATCAGCCACGCGCCCGCCTGCCAGGCGCCCATCAGGGTGTGGCCGAGCCGGTCCATCGCCGACGGGTTGAACACCATCGCCCAGAAATCGGTGATCTCCGCGCGCGCCGCCAGGCCCTGCCCCACGAGGTGAAACCCGGCCGGCGTCTGCATCCACGAGTTGGCCACCACGATCCAGATTGCGCTGAAGTGAGCCCCGAGCGCGACCATGCAGGTGGAGAAGAAATGCAGCTTCGGGCCGACCTTGTCCCAGCCGAACAGCAGAACCGCGAGAAAGCCGGACTCGAGAAAGAAGGCGAAAATGCCCTCGGCGGCGAGCGCGCTGCCGAATACATCGCCGACGTAGCGCGAATAGGCGGCCCAGTTCGTGCCAAACTCGAACTCCAGCACGATGCCCGTCGCCACGCCGACGGCGAAGGTGAGGGCAAACACCTTCGTCCAGAAACGGGCCAGCTGGTGATAGAGGGAATTCCGCGTCTTCAGCCACAGTCCCTCCACCACGACCAGCAGCACCCCGAGCCCGATGCTCAGCGGCGGGTAGAGGAAATGGAACGTCGCCGTCAGCGCGAACTGGAGGCGCGAGAGCCAGAGCACGTCCATGGCGTCGACCATGGCGCATCCGCGCCCCGGCGACAAAGCGTGTTTTGCGTTGTTAAGGACGGTTATGGCGCCGATCTCATTTCCTGCTTGAAGCGCCGGCGCCCTGCTTCGCCGGCCTCCCGCCCAGGCGATCGTTGCCCCCGGCGGCGCTCCGGCCGGCCGGTCAACCGCCTTTGCCGTCCGGGTGGTGCGGGTCTCGGTTAGCCTGGCGCCTGCGGGCGATCAGGGTTCATGATTTCCGCCGGGCGGCGGGGAGCACCCTCGACCTGGCTCGCCCACCAAGGTTGAATGCATGGGCCGCGAACGCCGCGCCCGGGCCGAATCGAGACCCGGGCCGCGGCGCCCCGCCGACTTGTTTCCGCCCCCGCCATGCGCTCCCCGGTTGCCTGGATCGGCCAACTCAAGACCCGGATTCCCTCGCCCGGGCCGTTGGCTGTCGCCGCCTTCGCCATCTGCGCGCTGAGCGGGTTGCCGCTGCTCCTCGTCTACCGGCCGGGCGCCCCGCTGGAGTCGCTCGCGCGGGCCATGATGACAAATCCGATCGGCACCTGGGTGCGAAGCGTGCACTACTGGTCGGCCCAGGGGTTCCTCGTCGGCGCCGTCCTCCATCTCATCGTTCTCCTCCGCCGCGGCGAGGAAAAGCGGATGGCGTTCGCGGCTTGGTTCCGGCTGATCCTCGCCGGGCCCGTCATTCTCGTTGCCTTGGTGACCGGCTGCATCCTGCGGGGCGACGCCGCCGCGGAACGGGTGGCCGCGGTCTTCCGCGCCCTGGTACACGTCGTGCCCCCGGGGGGAAACCTACTCGCCGCGATCTTGTTGGGCTCCGGATCGAGCCTGACCGTGGTCTGCTGGCATCACGCGCTCACCGCGTCCCTCGCCGTGGCGATCCTCCTCCGGCTCCATTTCGGGCGCGTCGTTCCGGAAGCGCGGTCGCTGGGCTTGATGTCGGTGCTGATCGCCGCGCTGTCGGTGATCTGGGTTCCGGGCCTCGGCGCTTATCCGCAGGCGACCGCGAGCTTCCCTTGGTATTTCGCCGGCGTTCAGCAATGGCTGCGCTGGGTGCCTGAGCCCGGTCTGGCGGTGGGGCTTGGTGTCAGCGCCTGGATCGCGCTCGCGCTGCTGCCCGCGTTTGACGCCTCATTCCGGACCGTCGCCAAATGGAGTCTGGCGGCGGGCTTCCTCGCCTACGCCCTCCTCACCGGGTTCGAACTGGCGCGGCGTTATTGGCCCGGCGCCACGGGCGCACCCCCGATCGCGCAGGAATTCGTCTCCGCTCGAAGCTATGTTCCGGTGCCTTCAACGTTGCGGCGCATTCCCGTGGCCTCGATCGCAGGCCGGCCCGAGGGCTGCCTGAGCTGCCACGGCGACATGAACGGATTCTCCCCGGCTCACCAACCCGCCGCCCTCGGCTGCACGTCGTGCCACCTCGGCAACCCCTTTACCCTCGACGCGGCGTTGGCGCACGCCGGCATGACGCTCACGCCCGGGAACCTCTCGGTCGTCCGGCAGACCTGCGCCGCCGCCGGTTGCCACGCTGACATCGTCGGGCGGGTGCAGGCGTCGCCGATGAACACGATGAGCGGAGTCGTTGGCGTCGACAAGGTGGTGTTCGGCGAGAGCCGGGATCTCGACCGGCCGTTCGACGTGGCCCACCTCGGCCATTCGCCCGCCGACCGCCACCTGCGCAATCTCTGCGCCTCCTGCCATCTGGGCCAGGACAAGGCGCAACCCGCCGCGATCAGTCAGCAGAGCCGGGGCGGCGGCTGCTCGGCCTGCCACCTCGACTATGGCCCCGAGGC
>JBAIXJ010000432.1:0-2138 GCA_037916645.1 Opitutales bacterium
ACAAGAGAAAGGAACGATCCTGTCCTGGCGGCAGCCATCACAGTGCACCCGAAGGAAACCATTAGCCAGGATTCCGCAAGCAAGGAAAGCACGCAGTTCGCGTTCGACAAACCGCGGCACGATGCGATCGCGTCTCCGTTGCCTGTCCAGGAACGATTCCAGATTGTCGGGCCCGTCGAGGCGGAATCCATCAGGCCCGACGCTGCTTACTTCGCTTGTTTGTCGCTCTCCGAGAAGGCTTCAAGACCAACCAGACGACACTTTCTTGAAGAAGAACAGCGGATCGCGACGCTCGGTCGACAGCGACACCTGGAAGCCCATCACCTCGCCGGACGATCCGCGCACGAGGCTCAGCCGAACCTGGGTGTTCTCGAAGGTGTCCTTTTCGGCGCGCGTCAGTTCGACGGGCGGACCGTTCAGGCTGGTGAGCGTGAGGACGCCGTTCGAAAGCTTGACCACAAAGGTGAGGTTCAGTTCGTCGCTGTGATAGAGGCCAGCGAGGGCCGCCAGGTCGTCCGGCGTGGGCGCCGTCGGCGTCGCGCTCTTGCGGTCGTCATCCAGCCCGTTCAGCGCCTCACGGAAGTGCTCAACCAGGTCCAGGGTGGTCTGGTGAAAGTTGCGCCGCACGATCACGCCATCCGCGCCGAACTCCAGCACGCTGTCGGTGGCGTCGTGGGTCGGCCAGGCAGCGGTCGGCGTCGAGGGATCCCCGGTCCTGGCGAAAGCTGTCCACGCGTCCGTCATAGCGGCGCTGAGCTTACGGTCGCCGGGCGTGGCCGCGGGGACCGTGGTGGACCCGTCCTGGTAGGCGGTGTCTGGCAAAGCGCCGAACACATAGGGCAGTTCGTCGCCATGGCCGAGACCGTGGACGGCGCCCCGCCGCCACGCGGGGACGTAGCTGTCATAGTAGACCCAGGCTTTGTGGCCGTTCCTGACGTGCAGGCGGGCGAGTTGGCGGTTGGGTTCGGTAATCTCGAACTCCGTGACGAGGTCCCACTGGATCTTCTGCAGGTCACCGCCTTCGCCGTAGGCAGCAACGAGCTTCTCGCGAAACGGACCGGCGAGGTCGAGGTGGTGAGCCTCGGGAAAGATGCTGGCCTCCCAGCTGTTGCCGCCGGCGATGTAGGACGCTTTCAGCTCGCGGCCCGCGGCGAAGGCTTCCATCGGCACTTCCGGCAGAACGGTTCCGTCCACGATGGGCTCCACCCTGCCGGGCGCCTTGGAGAGCTCGGCGGACGAGAGCGCCCGCAGCGCCTTCAGGGCGTGAGCGCCCGTGCCTACGATCCCCAAGCCTTGCGCATATACGAGGCCGAGCTTTTCCGCCCCGGCCATGGCCAGAACCGGATCGCCGCCGAAGCCGCTTTGGGAGATAGCCTTGGCGAAGAGGCCGTCCGCCTTCGGCGAAGCCATCATATCGTTGATCAGGATGGCGCCGGCGCTCACGCCGAAGACGGTAACGTTGGCGGGGTCGCCGCCGAAAGCGCGGATGTTCTTCTTCACCCAGGCGAGCGCCGCGAGGACGTCCATCATGCCGTAATTCGCGAGCGGCTGGCCGCGCTGTTCGGCGGAGAGCGCCGGGTGGGCGAAGAAGCCGAAGCGCCCGAGGCGATAGTTGACCTTGACCAGCACCACGCCGCGCTCTGCGAAGTGGGTCCCGTCGAAGAGCGGGTCGGTTCCGGAGCCGGTTTTGAAGGAGCCGCCGTGGAAAAAGACCATGACGGGCAGCCTTTGGCCGGGCTTGAAAGACGCCGGGGTCCAGACGTTGAGCTGCAGACAATCCTCCGACACGTTCCCATGGCCATGGCCCTCGTGCTCGTTCCCATGGCTATGGCCCTCGTGCATCTGCATGCACATCGGTCCGTACCGGTTGGCGTCCCGCGCGCCGGCCCAGGACTTGGCCGGCTGCGGTGGGCGCCAGCGCAGCGCGCCCACCGGCGGGGCGGCGAAGGGGATGTTCTTGAAGCTGGTGACGGCGCCCACAGTCGCGCCTTGAAGCGTTCCCTCGGCCACCCGGGCGGTGTCGGACGCGAAGGCCGGGGCGGCGAACGCCGCAAATGCGACGGCGGCCGCAATCCGCTTCAGCGGATAGGAAACTCGAGCTGCATTTTGCACGGCAACTCCCCGAGATTCGTCCTTTC
>JBAIXJ010000433.1:0-2131 GCA_037916645.1 Opitutales bacterium
GAGTCCACGGGGGTCCGCGGGTTGGGGCGCTGATCCCAGGTGTCCATGCCAAAGAACGTCGTGTCCTGGGAGATGAGATTCAGCTCCTTCACCCCGTCGGCGACGAGCTGGCGGGCCTCCGCGACCACGCTCTCAACCGTGCGGCTGCGGTGGCGGCCGCGGATCTGGGGGATGATGCAAAAGGTGCAGGGGTGGTTGCAGCCCTCCGCGATCTTGACATAGGCGAAGTGGCGGGGCGTCAGCCGGAAACGCGGCGTGTCGTAGTCGGGAATAAAGGTCGAACGGGACGTGACGAAGCTCGGGGTGGGCTCCGCGCCGCCGCCCGGGCGCCGGAAGATTTCCTCGATGATGGGCGCCACGCGGGTGATCTGGTCGAGGCCGATGAACGCGTCGACCTCGGGGAGGGCTCCGGGCAGGTCCTTGGCGAACCGCTGCGCCATGCACCCGGCGACGATGAGCTTCTGGTCCCGGCGGCGTTTGCGCATGCCGCGGGCCTCGTGGGCGGCGAGGATATGCTTGATCGACTCTTCCTTCGACGAATCGATGAACGAGCAGGTGTTGACGATTACGACATCGGCCTGCGCCGCATCGGGCACCATCGCCATGCCGGCCTGCTGCAGGTGGCCGACCATGATCTCGCTGTCGACGAGATTCTTGGCGCAACCGAGGGAGATCAGGCTGACCGTGATCATGGGCGGGCGGCGCGGCGCCAGCGCGGAAAAAAAAGGCCGCGGCAGGCCGCCGCGGCCGGAAACACGTGGCCCCGCATCAAGCCTTGGCGGCCTTGGCCTGCCGGGCGCGGATCTTGCGCCGCTTCTGGTAGGCGAGCCGCCGCTGGCGTTTGATGACCTTGTTGGTTTGTTGGCTCATGGAAGGAGGTTCGAGGAGGGCTCGGATGTTTCAAACCCCGCCCCGCGAGTCAAGCGCGCCGCGCGGATTCATTCCTGGCGCCATCCCGGCCCCCCGACGGCCGTTGCCATGGCGCATGCGGGAGGCCGGACCGCCGGCCGGTTGGCGGTGTTCCGCGATCCGTCGGTTCACGACGCCTGCTGGCCGAGCCGCTCTCCTGCGAGAATCCGGTCGCCGGCGCGCCGCCAGGCATACACCAGGGCGCCTTCCGGCCGCTTGAACTGCCGGTACAGTTCGGGAGCGTGCCGCTTCTGGAGGGTCAGTTCGCGAACGCCGTCGCGTTCGCAACTCAGGACCTTGGCAAAGCCCTTGTAGACGCGTGGGGCGCCGATCACCCGCGCCAGACCCGCCGCCGGCATCGCTTCCGGCGGCTGCCTTTCGAGCGCCAGAAAGCTGTAGGGCAGGCTCCGCAGGTCGATCCCGGCCCGCCGGCCGAATTTCACCCAGTTGGAGTCGGCATAGATTTCGGACGGCGGCGCGGCAAAATGGTGGCACCAATGGCGGGCGTTCTCGGGCGCAAGCAGGCCGCATCCGTCCCGATGGGTACAGGGCGCGATCACATGGAATCGGCCGCGGAACTGCTCCCGGATGTCGATCAGCGCCCGGCTGACCTCGGCCGTGCCGGGTTCGACCCAGAGGATCGCGGCGGCCCGATCCGCCAGTCCGCGGAGCGCCCGCAATTCCGCGGCCGGCAGCTCGTTGAGGACGTGGCTGATGACCAATACCCCCACCGGATTGTCGCCGGCAAGGTAGCCCGGCGTGACTTGCTCAATGCGGAGCGCCGGGAAATGCTCCTGCCCGGCCTCGACCGCGTAGTCCGCCGCCAGGGGCGAATAATCCCACAGGCGCAGCGCCGAGACGCGGTCGGCCCCGAGCCAGCGGACGACCCGCCGCCCGGCCACGCCCGTGCCGCAGCCCCAGTCAAGCACCGCCAGCCGGGGCGTCCCGCCGTCACCGCCCCGGCCAGATCCGGCCCTGGACGGGCCGGGGACCGGCGGACGCCACCGGCGCCGGTCGAGTTCGGCGAGGACCGCGTCCCATTTCCAGCCGATGCGCTCGCCGTAGGTGAGATCGTAGCTGGCCAATTCTTCGCGGGTTTTCCAGTAGGGGCCTGCCGCGGTCTGGCCGGCGAGAAACAGGTCCCGCAAGCGGTCCAGCGCGGCCCAGTCAAGCTGCTCCCACGTCATGGCAGGAGCGGGAAACCCAGCCGCGTGGCCAGATG
>JBAIXJ010000434.1:0-4460 GCA_037916645.1 Opitutales bacterium
GACCGCTTCTCGGCGCCCACGCCGGGTCAGTACGGCGTGGGCATGCTTTTCCTGCCCCAGAATCCTTACCTGCGGCGCTCCATCGAGGCGCGGTTCGCCGAGATCGCCGGCATCGAAGGGCAGCGCGTGCTCGGCTGGCGCACCGTGCCCACGGACGGCAGCTCGCTGGGCGATACGGCCCGGTCCCGCCAGCCTGTAATCCGCCAGGTGTTTATCGGCCGGGCATCGGGCGTGCAGGACGAAATGACCTTCGAGCGCAAGCTGTACGTCATCCGCCGGCGCGCCGAGAAGACCATCCGCTACGCCAAGGTACCGGGCGGGGACTATTTCTACATCCCCAGCATGTCGTATAAGACGATCGTGTACAAGGGGATGTTGACGGCGGGGCAGCTCGAAGACTTCTATCCCGACCTGGCCGATCCAGCGATGGAGACGGCCCTGGCCCTCGTGCACTCGCGCTTCAGCACCAACACCTTTCCCAGTTGGGAGCGCGCGCATCCCTACCGGTACCTGGCGCACAACGGCGAGATCAACACCCTCCGCGGCAACATCAACTGGATGCATGCGCGCGAGGCGCTGTTCGAATCGGATCTCTTCGGCGACGACATCAGCAAGATTCATCCCGTCATTGACCCGAATGGCAGCGACTCGGCGATGTTCGACAACACGCTCGAACTGCTGGTCCTCGCCGGCCGCCCGCTGGCGCATGCGATGATGATGATGATTCCGGAACCGTGGTCGAACCACCAGACCATGGACGACCAGCGCCGCGCGTTCTACCAGTACCACAGCTGCCTCATGGAGCCGTGGGACGGCCCGGCGTCGATGGCTTTTACCGACGGCATCCGGATCGGCGCCGTCTTGGACCGGAACGGTCTGCGGCCGTCCCGTTACTACGTCACCAAGGACGACCGCGTCATCATGGCCTCCGAGGTCGGCGTCCTCGAGGTGCCGGCGGATCAGGTGGCCGAGAAGGGCCGCCTCCAGCCGGGGCGGATGTTCCTCGTCGACACGGCCGAGGGTCGCATCATCTCGGACGAGGAGATCAAGGCGAAGATCGCCGGCGAGCGGCCCTACCGCCTCTGGCTGAACGAGCATCTCGTCAAGCTCGAGGACCTGCCCGCCGCTCCGGGCGTGCCGGAACCGGACGCCCGCACGCTGCTCCAGCGCCAGATTGCCTTCGGCTACACGTTTGAGGACCAACGCATCCTGCTGACCCCGATGGCGCGCGACGGTGTGGAGGCCGTGGGCTCGATGGGCAACGACGCGGCGCTCGCCGTGCTGTCCAACAAGCCGCGCCTGTTCTATGACTACTTCAAGCAGCTCTTCGCCCAGGTGACCAATCCGCCGATCGACTGCATCCGCGAGGAGATCATCGTGTCGGCTGAGACGCGCCTCGGCTCGGAGGGCAATCTGCTGAATCCCCAGCCGACGGCCTGTCGGCGGGTGGAGCTGGAGTGGCCGATCCTGACCAACGAGGAGTTCGCGAAGATCCGGCGGCTGGATCTGCCCGGGTTCAAGGTGGGTGTCCTCCCGATTCTATTCCGCGTCACGCGCGGCGAAAAGGGACTCGCCAAGTCGGTGGAGGAACTCTGCATGATCGCCCGCCGGATGATCGAGGAGGAGGAGGTCAGCCTCATCATTCTCAGCGACCGCGGCGTAAACCAGGACTACGCGCCGGTGCCGGCGTTGCTCGCGGTGTCGGGGTTGCACCACTACCTGATCCGCGAGGGCCTCCGCACCCGCATCAGCATGGTGCTCGAGACGGGCGAGGCCCGCGAGGTGCACCACTTCTCCCTGCTGATCGGCTACGGCTGCAGCGCCATCAACCCGTACCTCGCCTTCGAGACCATCGACGAGATGATCCACGAGGGGCTCCTGCCCAACCTCGACCACAAGGCCGCGTGCAAGAACTTCGTCAAGGCCGCGTCCAAGGGCGTGATCAAGGTGATGTCCAAGATGGGTATCTCCGCCATTCAGAGCTACCGCGGCGCGCAAGTGTTCGAGGCCGTCGGCCTGCGCCAGGACGTCGTCGACAAGTTCTTTACCTGGACGCCCTCCCGCGTCGGCGGCATCGGGCTCGACGTCATCGCCCAGGAGGTGCTGGCGCGGCACCGGGAGGCGTTTCCCAGCCGCGCGGTCAACGGCCAGGTGCTGCCGGCGGGCGGCCAGTACCAATGGCGCGACGACGGGGAGTTCCACCTCTTCAACCCCGAGACGATCCACCGCCTGCAGAAGGCCGTGCGCACCGGCAGCTACGCCGTCTACAAGGAATACGCCAAGCTGGTGAACGACCAGTCCCGCAACCTGTGCACCCTGCGCAGCCTGCTCGAGTTCAAGCCGGCGACGCCGATCCCGTTGTCCGAGGTCGAGCCGGTCGAGACCATCATGAAGCGGTTCAAGACCGGCGCGATGTCGTACGGCTCGATCAGCCAGGAGGCGCACGAGACACTGGCCGTCGCCATGAACCGGATCGGCGGCAAGTCCAACACGGGGGAGGGCGGCGAGGACCCCGCACGGTACGAGCCGCTCCCCAACGGCGATTCCAAGAACTCGGCGATCAAGCAAGTCGCGTCCGCCCGCTTCGGGGTCACGAGCGATTATCTCGTTCACGCCCGCGAGCTGCAGATCAAGATGGCCCAGGGCGCCAAGCCCGGCGAAGGCGGCCAGCTTCCCGGCACCAAGGTCTATCCGTGGATCGCGAAGGTCCGCCTCACCACCGCGGGCGTCGGCCTCATCTCGCCGCCGCCGCACCATGACATCTATTCGATCGAGGATCTGGCCGAGCTGATCCACGACCTGAAGAACGCCAACCGCGACGCCCGGGTCAGCGTCAAGCTGGTGGCCGAAGTCGGCGTGGGGACTGTCGCCGCCGGTGTCGCCAAGGCGCATGCGGACGTGGTGCTGATTTCCGGCCACGACGGCGGCACGGGCGCGTCGCCGCAAACGTCCATCAAGCATGCCGGCCTCCCGTGGGAACTCGGTCTGGCCGAGACCCACCAGACGCTCGTCCTGAACAACCTGCGCGACCGGATCGCCGTGGAGACGGACGGCCAGCTCAAGACCGGCCGTGACGTCGCCATCGCCGCGCTCCTGGGCGCGGAGGAATTCGGCTTCGCCACGGGCCCCCTGGTCTCGGTCGGCTGCATCATGATGCGCGTCTGCCATCTCAACACCTGTCCGACCGGGGTGGCGACGCAGGATCCCCGCCTGCGGGCCAAGTTCACCGGCAAGCCGGAGCACGTGGTCAACTTCATGCGGTTCATCGCCGAGGAACTGCGCGAGACCATGAGCCAGCTCGGTTTCCGCACCGTGGAGGAGATGGTGGGCCGGGTCGACTGCCTCGAGCCGCGCAAGGCCATCGAACACTGGAAGGCGCGCGGCCTCGATTTCTCGAACATCCTGTACGCGCCCGACGTGACCAGCGACGTGGGCCGCTTTTGCCGGACCAAGCAGGACCACGGCTTGGAAAAGTCGCTCGACCTCACGGTCCTGCTGGACCTCTGCAAGCCGGCGATCGAACGAGGCGAGAAGGTCGCCGCCGAACTTCCGATCCGCAACGTGAACCGCGTGGTCGGCACCATCACCGGCAGCGAGGTCACCAAGCGGTGGGGCGCCCGCGGATTGCCGGATGACACCATCCGCCTGCATTTCAAGGGCTCGGCCGGCCAGAGTTTCGGCGCCTTCCTGCCGCGGGGCATGACCTTCTCCCTTGAGGGCGACGCCAACGACT
Organism: Opitutales bacterium; assembly: GCA_037916645.1. Classification (GTDB taxonomy): domain Bacteria; phylum Verrucomicrobiota; class Verrucomicrobiia; order Opitutales; family Opitutaceae; genus Fen-1467. The sequence goes on from JBAIXJ010000434.1 coordinate 3,734, forward strand.
ACCTCGGCAAGGGCCTCTCCGGCGGCAGGATCATCGTCTACCCGCCGGCGGGCAGCACCTTTGCGCCCGAGGAGAACATCATCATCGGCAACGTGGCGTTCTATGGCGCGACGAGCGGCGAGGCCTACATCCGGGGCATGACGGGCGAGCGGTTCTGCGTGCGCAACAGCGGCATCAGCGCGGTGGTCGAGGCCGTGGGCGACCACGGCTGCGAGTACATGACCGGCGGCCGCGTCGTCGTGCTCGGCCGCACCGGCCGCAATTTCGCGGCCGGCATGTCCGGCGGCATCGCCTACGTCCTGGATGAACGCGGCGAGTTTGCGACGAACGTGAACCGCCAGATGGTCGGGCTCGACCAGCTGACGGATCCGGAGGAGATCGCCGAAGTCCGCGCGATGATCGAGCGGCATCAGGTCTGGACCCGGAGCGAACGCGCGGGGCAGGTTCTGGCGGCGTGGGACCAAATGGTGCCGCGCTTCGTCAAGGTCATCCCGAAGGATTATCAGCGCATGCTCGCCTGCCTCTCCCGGGCCCACGAACAGGGGCTCACCGGCGAGGAGGCCATCATGGTGGCGTTTGAGGAGAACGCCCGGGACCTCGCCCGCGTCGGCGGCAACTAGGCCGGCCGCGCCCCGTCCGGCTCCAACCCTCTCACACCATGGGCAAACCAACAGGCTTCATCGAATATCTGCGGGAACTTCCGGTGGACCGGCCGCCGCTCGAACGG
>JBAIXJ010000435.1:0-11062 GCA_037916645.1 Opitutales bacterium
CGATCATCGCGGCGGTCGAGACGGCGTTGACCGGGAGGATCACCGCGAACGGAACCAGCACGAGAACGAAGACGAAATCCTCCCGGAATGACGGCTCGAGGCGGAGAGCGGCGAGAAAACCCTCCACCGAATAGCGCACCGAGGCGAAAAAGTTGAGGAAGGTGCGGCGCTTGGGCGGAGAGGACTCGACAGGCGCGTTCACAGGCGTGCACGCTAGGGATCCGGGCGGGAAGGAGGAAGTCCATTCTCGCCCGCGCGACGCAGGCGCGCCGGAAGGGCCGCCCCGGCCCTCAGGCATTGCCCGGCGCCTCGGCGGGACGGCCGCGGCGCCCGATGGACCGCCGCATCCCGATCGCGGCGCACACCACGTCGATGATCTCGTCGCGATAGCCGACGAATTCGAGCACGCGGGCGAGGAAGCGGCGCTTGGTCGCCGTGTCGATGTTCATGATCGCCCAGTAGTGCGTGCCGGGAATCTGCCGCGCCTGGTTGTGCTGGCACTGCTCGATGATTTCTTCGCGCGACCAGCCGAGATACCGGCGGCCGCTCGCCAGCGACGCAATGAACTCCGTGAAATCCGAGGCGTGCTTGGCGGCGACCCAACCGAGGATGGCCAGGTATTTGTCGGCGTCGGTGAATTTGGCGCGGAATTCGGCGCTCAGCATGTACGCGACGAGTGGTTCCTCGGAAAGAGCCGACGGGACGCGGAGGTTGAGCATCGCGGCAAGGACATCGTCAGGGCTCTGATGGAAGTCCGTGGTCATCTTCTTCAGGGCCTCGTAGACGTCGTCGCTCACCTCGATGTTTTTCATGGTGACAGGTTAAACCGGTCTAAAAGGTCTGACAAGTCTAAAGCGTCGTACTGATTTATACCCAAGGTATTAAACCCAAGTGAGATACAGATTGTTCGGTGTCGTGTGCTGACGATCTTGTTCAGGTCGAGATTCGGATTTTGAACGCTCTTTCGTCCCAAGCGATTGATCTCACCACCCGCTCAGGATCCGTCTTTGGGCTCCAAACTCTTGTCGCAACCTCGGGCCGCCTTGCGCCGGAATCGCTGGTGGTTCGACGAAAAAAAGGCCGGCGCGACGATTCGATCGCGCCGTGGGCATGCGGCTGGTCGCGACTGGCGGAGCCCGCGACGCCGCGGATTTTGACGGACGTGTTTGCCCGCGTGGTCAGCCCGTCCATAGTTCCTGCCTGTGCACCACGATTCACCGTCCGTGAAGGTCGCCGAGTCCGCGACTCACCCCCAACGAAATTGGCCGCTGATCCTCACCGTGGCGGGCGTCGGCCTCGTCGCGGCTGTGATCATCTTCGGAGCGGTGGCGCTCTGGGTCACGAGCTTCAATCTGCTCGAATGGATGGAGTAGACGCCGGCCAGCCGCTGCACGCGCGCGACTCCTCAGGCCCAGTTGTAGTTGAAGCTGACGCTGATCCGCTCGTGCCGCGTGGGATTGGCGGCCACCTCGTGCCGGAGCCAGCTCTCGAACAGGATCACGCGTCCGGCGACGGCGGGGTAGATGACGTGCGTTCGATGCGCCGGATGCGCGTCCGCCCGCCGGGGCGGCGCCGCCATGAACCGGTCCAGCCGCGGGTCCTCGAATTTCAATCCGGCGCAACCCCGCGGCGTGCGCACGTAATAGGTGCCGCTGATGAACGCCAGCGGATGCAGATGCAGGCTGTGCGCGGCGTGCTCCGGCATGATGTTCACCCAGCAATCGGTCATGAAGATCCGCCGGCCGCGCAGATCGAATTCGAGGCGCCGGACAAACCGCCGCACATGGGCGGTGATCCTCCGCTCGAGGGCCGCAAAGGTGGATGAACTCCGGTGCAGCGCGGCCATGCCGGCGTAGCTGGTGAATCCGCCGGGATAGTGGCGGGCGGACCAGCGGCGCCCCGCAGCATCAAGCTCGCGGATGCGGTGGCACTCGTCCGCGAGTTCATCGTTCAGGCGTGAAACGCCCTCTCGCAGCAGCGGTTCGGAGTAGATCAGGGTGGGGAACCAGGCGCGCGCCGGCATGGCGCAATCGATAAGCACAAGCGCCGGGACGGGAAAGGGCAAAAGGCGACGGCGCCCCGTTCCGCCGCGGACTATCCTGCGTCGGACCGAGGCGGCCAACCACCGTGCAAGACGCACGCCACCCGTCTTGCCGTCAACCGGCGGTCAAAAGTTTCGGGCGTGTTGCGGAACCGGACGATGGGACGATTGTCCGTGGCCCCGCGCACAACGTTCGGCGTTTCGCCCCGAGGGAGCGGAGCGCCGGGAGATCAGAAGCCTCAAAACATCATGACCATGAAGACTTGCATGCCTATTCCCACCGGCTCGCTTCTCGCCGGAGCAGCCGCGTTTTGCCTCACCGCGGCGATCGCCGTGGCCCAGAATTCGGAATCGCAGGAAACCTCGGAAGCGGCGGAGATGAATACGCCGCCGAGCGTCCAGACGGTTGATCGCGTCAGCGATCGCTTTGCCACCTTCGCCGGAAGCGAAGCCAACGCGACGGCGCTGGTGAACGGTCTGGTCAACGGCACGGCCATCACGCTCACCGCAACGGCCAACGGGCAGACGACGACCACGACGATCACCCCGCCCACCGGAACCATGAGCGCGGGGGATGCCTTCACGGCGCTGGCCTTGGCGGAGGCGGACCTCACGAAGCTCGGCGTCACCAACCCGACGGCGGCTGACATCCAGGCCGCGCTGACGGGCGGCAGCGTGACGACCGGCTCCGGGAGCACCGCGGTCACCACGAAACTCCAGGGGATCCTCGTGCTGGACCACCAGGGTCAGAGTTTCAGTCAGATCGCCACGACCTTGGGAGTGAACCTCCGGACGGCGATTTCCACGGCGCGCACCGCCACCGATGCCGGTGAGACCGCCGAAACGGGCGCCGAGGAGGCCATGAAGCCGCTCAGCGCCCGCGCCACGGACCGGATTGCCGACCATTTTGCCACCTTCGCCGGGAGCGAAGCCAATGCCTCGGCCTTGGTGACGGGGATTACGAACGGCACGGCCATCACGCTGACGACGACGGCGAATGGTCAGACCACGACGACCATGATCACGCCGCCGACGGGACCGATGAGCGGTCGGAGCGCCTTCACGGCACTCGCGCTGGCGGAGGCGGACCTTACGAAGCTCGGCGTGACCAACCCGACCGCGGCTGACATCCAGGCCGCGCTGGTGGGCGGCACCGTGACGACCGGATCGGGGAGTTCCGCGGTCACCACGACCCTGCAAGGCGTGCTGGTGCTGAGCCACCAGGGCCAGAGTTTCAGCCAGATTGCCACGACCCTCGGAGTGAATCTCCAGACGGCGCTCGCGAGTGCGCGAGCCGCCTCCGATGCTGGCGAGACCGCGGAGAATGGAGGCGGGGAGGCGGGGCGGCCCGCGATCAGCGCCAAGGCAACGGACCGGGTGGCGGATCATTTTGCCACCTTTGCCGGCAGCGAGGCCAACTCGACCGCCTTGGTCAACGGCCTGCGGGATGGGACGGCGATCACGCTCACCTCCACGGTCAATGGCCAGACCGTGACCACGACCTTCACGCCGAAGACAACCCAGATGGGGTACGGCAACATCTACCTCTCGCTGGCACTGGCGGAGGCGGATCTCGCCAAGGTCGGCATCACACAGCCGACGGCGGCGGACATCGAGGCCGCGCTTAACGGCGGCAGCGTGACCACCGGGTCGGGGAGCAGCGCGGTCACCACGCAGCTGCAGGGGGTGCTGGTCCTGCGCACCCAGGGACAGGGCTTTGGCCAGATCGCGCAGACGCTGGGCGTGAATATGCAGTCTGCCCTTGCCGCCGCCCATGCCGCCACTGATGCCGGCGAGATGGCGGAGACCGCGGCCGAGGAAGGCCATCACCCGGAGGTGGAGGGCGATGTCGCGAAAGCGGCGCTCGCCTCGGCGGCCCGTCCCAATGTCGCGGCGATGGCAAACCATCCGGATGTGAGCGCGGCGGAGCATGCTTCGGCCGCAGCGAATCTCGCGGCCACCTCGCATCCTGACATCCCGATGCGTCCGATGATGCCGGAGATCCCGGAGCGGCCGGAGATTCCACAGCGGCCGGAGATCCCGCACTTCCCGCAGATGCCGGGGCACCACTAGGCCCCGGCCGGCCGGCAGGCGAGGGAGACGCGGGACGCGCTATGCCGGCGCGTCCTCGGCCAGCGCCTGCTGACCGCGCAGCAGGTCGTGCAGGGTCAACACACCAAGCAGCTCCTGGCGGTCCTTATCGCCGACGCAGACCAGGTCGACGGTGGACGCGAGGAGCTGTTTTTGCGCCTCGGCGAGGGAGCCCTTCGGGTCGATCCACAACGCGGCCTCGAGCCGGGGCGCGCGATTCTGCGTGACCGCCTGCTCGGCCTCGCCGCGCTGCAGGATGCCCGTGACGCGCCCGTTCTCCACCACCGGAAAGCGCGCATAGGGGGCGCCGTCCAGCAGGGCGCGGAGCTGGCGGGGCTCGAGGCTGGAGGCGACGACGGGTTTGAATGACGCGAGCGCGCTCACGGGCATTTCCCGCCACCGCTTGAAATGGCGGGGCGGCAGCACGTGAAGGGGGTCGACGCCGTCCTGCAGCAGTTGCGCCTCATACATGTCGTGCCGGGCCAGCAGGCGGCTGACGCCCTGGCTCACAAGCGTGGCAAGGAGCAACGCCGGCACGATCGTGAACTGGTCGGTGACCTCGAAGATCAACAGCATGCACGCAAGCGGCGTGCGAATGACCGCGCCGAGGCAGGCGCACATGCCCACCATGACCAGCATCTGCTGATCGCCCGCGCTCAGCGGCAACACGTCGCCGAGCAGATCCGCGGCGGCCCGCCCGCAGACCGCACCGAGGTAGAAGTTCGGGGCGAAAATCCCTCCGCAATTGGAGGTGCCGACGGCCAGCGTGGTCGCCGCCAGCTTGCCGGCGAGCATCAGGCCGGCGGCCCGGCCGTCGAGCGACCCGGCAATCGCCGCCGTCACGTCCTGATAGCCGATGCCGAAGATGCCCAACCGGCCGGTCGAGAAGAACACCAGCGTGCCGAAGATCCAGGTGCCCAGCGCGCCCAGCGGCGGGACTGCCCAGGACGCCCTTCCCGGCCATTTCTTCACGATGCCGCGCAGGCGCATGGCGCCCCATTGGAAGCAGCAACCGATGCCGGCGGCCGCTGCGGCCACGACGGGGCAGAGCAGGTAGCCGATCCAACCGGGCTGCCCGAGCAGGCCGACCTGAAAGGCCGGCTGTGGCCCCAGGAGGGCATGGGCGACCAGCGCGCCCGTCACGGCGCCCAGCACGACGGTGCCGAGGTAGCGGCTGTTGAGATCGCCAATGATCTCCTCGAGGACGAACGTGATGGCGCCGAGCGGGGCATTGAACACCGCGGCCAGTCCGGCGGCCGCCCCGCCGGCGCAGAATTCGCGCCGCTCCTGCTTGGCGACCCGCAGCGAGCCGGCCGCACCCGCCATCGTGCCGGCGCCGATCTGGATCGCGGGGCCCTCCGGGCCCATGCTCACGCCCAGGCCGAGCGTCAGGGTCGACCCGAGGAATTTCGCCACGGCCGTGCGCGCGGGGATGTGGCCGAACTCCTTCCAGAAGGCCAGCTTCACGGGCAGCACGCCGCCGCCGGCGGCGCCGCTGGAGATGGCGCGAATGACGGCCGTGGCCAGAAAGCTGCCGCCCACCACCGCCAGGAAGCTCAGCCCGGCAAACTGCCAGCGCGGCAGCGCGGCCCACGCGTGAATGGTGTGGGCCTCGATCAGGAGCACCAGCTTGTGAAACGCCACCACCACGAGACCGGCCGCCACGCCGAGGGCGCAGACTTTGAGCAGCCGGCGCCCTGGCACCCGCTCGAGGAGCAGCAGCGATTTCGGGAGAGGCGGGACCGGGATGGCCATGGGCGCGCAGGCGTGGTTCAACTACAGCGGGACCACGTGGGCGCGGCAATCTCCGCCTTGGGGCGCCCGCAGCGCGGCGGCGGCGACCCTGCCTTCGGCTCGCGCGACGTCATGACGCGGGTGCGGTCTCCGCGCCGGGATGGCCCGCGTTGGCAAGGGCAAACTCCCGCCAGGGTGTGTGCACGGCGCCGTTGGGCCGGAGCTCGCTGGAATAGAGAATGAACGACGCGACCCGGAACGGCGCCGCCTCGAACTCGTGATGGCTCTTGAGGAAGCCGGCCACCGCGCCCGGCGCGGCTTCGTCCTTGATGCGGCCCAGGGTCACGTGGGGTTGGAAAAAACGCACGTCGAGGTTCAGGCCGCAACCCAGCAGGGCGTCGTCGATCTGCTGCCGCAACTGGTGCAGCCGGGTGTGGCCGTGCCCGACGCCCACCCAGACCACCCGGGCCGGCCCGCGGGGCGGAAACGTGCCGAGGCCCTCGACGGGCAGGACGAAGGGCTCCACGGCCACCCGGGCGAGCGCCATTTCCAGGGGTTCCCGCAGCGCGATCTCGACGTCACCGAGAAATCGCAGGGTGAGGTGAAGCTGCTCGGGCCGGGTCCAGGCGATGCCCCGCACCGGCTCATAGAGAGCTGTGAGCTGTTCGCGCACGGGACCGGGCAGGTCGATGGCGATGAACAGGCGCGCGGAGGACACGTCACGGCACAGAAGACCGGATCGGCGCGTTTGTCCATCCGGGTTTGGCGGCCCGAGCGCCCTTTTCGGGCATTTTGCAGGGCAGGCGCAAGCGCTTGGCGGGAGCTCGGAGCCGGTCTCCGTTAATAGTTGCCGGAGGTGCTGCCGCGGCGGTCAGGGCCGCATAAGGGGCGATGCCACGCCCCCTTGCCGCGGCGGCAATTCATACTCACCGGCGCACCCCTGATTCGGCGGCGAAATGCTCACCATGAGCGGGACAATTAGCCGGACCGCTCCCGGGATGCGGTATTCACTCCCGGCGGCGGATCACTAGAAAAGCGCCCCCAAAATGAAGATTGTCGAGCTGACGCCGGCACGGCTGGAGGAGACCCGGCGGGTGATCGCGGAACTGTTCTATTGGGAAGACGAGCACCAGACGGCGCTGGCCGCGGCCCTCAACCCCGAGGCCCACAGCGTGTTTCTCGTCGACCGGCGGCTGGAGCGCGTCCGGTTCTGGACGGGAATTTTCGACGGCAAGGTGGTCGGGGTCGCGGGCCTGTACGATTACCGGGGCATGCCCGGTGAAACGTGGCTGTCGTGGTTCGGCCTGTTGCCCGTCATGCGCGGCCATGGCTACGGGAAGCGATTTCTGGACTGGACCATCGACCAGGTCCGGCGCGAGGGCTGGGCGGTGCTGCGGCTCTGGACCACGGATGAGGAGGAATACGCCGCGGCCTTTCGGATGTACCAGCACCGCGGCTTCACGACCGAGGAATGCCCCATGTTGCCCGGCGAGGAATGGCGCACGCTGGTCATGTCGCTGAGCCTGAACGGGGCGACTCCGATTCCCTGGCTCTCGATCCACGACCGGCCGGAACTCGCCGGGCGCGTGGTGCCGGTCGCCGCCGCCAAGGTGGCCTGAAGCGCGCCGGCTGGTTGCGCGAGGGGCCGGGCGCGGGTCGGCTGCGGGCCCGGAGATGGCTTGAGTCGGAGAACGCCAACCGGCAATGTGCGCTCGCTATGGCCGAACGCATCGGAATTCTCACCGGTGGCGGCGATTGTCCGGGCCTCAATGCCGTCATCCGAGCGGTCGTCAAATCAGCGTCGCGCCTCAATTGGGAGACGCTCGGCTTTCTGGGAGGCTACGAGGGCCTGCTCGACCCGGTGTCGTACCGCCCCCTGGATCATCGCGAGATGGGCGCGCTGCTGACCGCCGGCGGCACGGTCCTCGGCACCTCCAACCGCGGGCGCTTCGCGGCGAAGACCGGCCACGGGGAGCAGCACGCCATCCCGATCGAGATCCTCGACGAGGCCAAGCGCACGGTGGAGGTGCTGGGGCTGCGTGCGCTGATTTGCGTCGGCGGCGACGGCTCGTTGACCATCGCGCAGCGCCTCTTTGAGCGCGGCGTCCCGGTGATCGGCGTCCCCAAGACGATCGACAACGATCTCGAGGCCACCGTGATGACGTTCGGCTTCGACTCGGCCGTCGCGTGCGCGACCGACGCCCTGGACCGCCTGCACACGACGGCGGCGAGCCACAACCGCGTGATGGTGCTCGAGGTGATGGGGCGTTACGCGGGCTGGATCGCCTGCCATGCCGGCATCGCCGGCGGCGGCGACATCATCCTCATTCCGGAAATCCCGTTCAACTACGAGGCCGTCTGCCGCAAGATCGTCGAGCGCGAGGCCATGGGCCGGCTGTTCACGCTGGTCGTGGTGGCCGAGGGCGCCAAGCCCCGCGGGGGCGGCTTCACCACCCAATCGCCCCTCGAGGGCAACCGCGAGGCCAGGCTCGGCGGCATCGGCGCCGTGGTGGCGGCGGAGATCGGCAAGCGCACCGGCAAGGAGACGCGCGTGGTCGTGCTCGGCCATCTGCAGCGCGGCGGCGGGCCCACGACGTTCGACCGCCTGCTGTGCACCCGCTTCGGCGCGCGCGCGGTGAAGCTGGTGCAGGAGGGCCGCTTCGGCTACATGGTCGCCCTCCGGCCGCCCGACACGACCGCGGTGAAGATCACCGACGCCATCGGGCGCCTGCGCACCGTGCCGATCGACGGCGACATCGTGCAGACGGCGCGCATGCTCGGCATCAGCTTCGGCGACGAGTAGCGCCGGGGCGATCCAAGCCGGGGCCCGTCACCGGGCGGCGTGCGTCGCTCCGGACGCGCGCCGGCCGTTGACGACGTACGGGGCAAAGACGGCGGATTGCGCGGCCGGAAAGTGGCCCTGGATGAAGATGCCGTCGTCGCGCAGGTCCTGCGCGTGGACGTGGCCCACCGCGTGGAGCCGGGCCACGATGTCATAGCGGTCGTGCGGCACGAGCAGTTCGGTGGCGCCGAACTCGCGGCTGATGAGGTCGACGCAGCGCGCCAGGAGTTCGTCCACGCCGGCGCCGGTCTTCGCGCTCACCAGCAGGGCGCCGGGGCTCGACAGACGCACCGACTGGAGGGTCGCCGGATCGGCGGCATCGATCTTGTTGTAGACCGTGAGGATGGTCTTGCGGTCGGCGCCCAGCTCGTTGAGCACCGCCAGGGTGGTGGCTTGGTGCTGGGCGGCGTTGGGGTTGGTGACATCCAGCACGTGGATCAAAAAATCGGCGACCACCACTTCTTCGAGCGTGGCCTTGAAGGCCTCGACGAGGTCGTGCGGCAGGCGGCGGATGAAGCCGACCGTGTCGGTGACGAGGAGCTTCTGGCTGTTCGGCAGCGCGAGCTGGCGGGTGGTCGGATCGAGGGTGGCGAAGAGCTTGTCCTCGACGAGCACGCGGGCGCCGGTCAGGCGGTTGAGCAGGCAGGATTTGCCCGCGTTGGTGTAGCCGACGATCGCGCACGTCGGCACGGGCACCCGCAGGCGGCGCTGGCGCTGCACGGCGCGCTGCTGGCGCACCTCGGCGAGGGCGTCGCGGAGGTGGCGGATGCGCATGCGGACGGAGCGCCGGTCCTGCTCGAGCTGGGTCTCGCCCTCGCCGCCGAGGGCGCCGCGGCCGCGCTGGCGCGACAGGTGGGTCCAGGCGCGCTTCAGGCGGGGCAGGAAATACTCCTGGCGGGCGAGCTCGACCTGGAGCATCGCCTCGCGGGTGTGGGCGCGGTCCGCGAAGACCTCGAGGATCACCTCCTGGCGGTCCAGCACCGCCATGCCGGCCTCCTGCTCCCAGTTGCGCTGCTGGGCGGGCGACAGCGCCTCGTCCATGACAATCGCATCGGCCCCGGCGGCGCGGGCGGCGGCGATCAGCTCGGCGGCCTTGCCGCGGCCGAGGAAGAACGCCGGCGTCGGCTCGCGGAGATGCACGAGCGTGCTTCCGACGACGGCCAGGCCGACGTTCTCGACCAGCTCCTTGAGCTCGGCCAGCAGCTCCGCGCCCTCGCCGGTGCGCAGGTGCGCGGTCTGCACGCCGATGAGATAGGCGTTCAGGATGCGGGTGTTCTTGTCGAACAGATCGGCCATGAAAGGGATCAGGGTACCGCGACCCGCGGGCCGGAGTCAAACGGGCGGCGGCGGCGCGGCCAATGCCGGGTGGACAAAGGCGGCGAATCCGTTTTTCATCCCGGGCCCATGATCCAGGCGGCGCGGGTGTTGGTTGGTCTTCTGGCGGGCGGTGCGCTGCTGGGCGCGCCGGAGCGGCCGGCGCCGCGGATGACGCACGAGGCGCTCAACGTGGCCAACGGCTGCCTGGTGGAGTCGATCTCGTTCTACGACCAGTTTCGGGAGCAGTTCGGCGACGACGCCTGGGTGCGCGTGCTGCAGTGGGGCGCGAAGGAGGCGGATGAGGTCGTGGCCGGGCATGCGGTCGCGGTCTTCCTCTACCAGAACCGCCTCTGGTCGTGGGACGTGAACTTCGGCTACCTTCCCCTCGAGGTGCCGTCGGACGTCCGGGAGGACGCGGCGCGCGTGGCGCCGCCGATTCTGGCCAAATACCCGGGCATCACTGCCCGCTATCCGCTTTACCGGTTTGATTTTCCGCAGACGCCGGACCCGCATCCGCCGGCGGAGCGCCTGACCGAGGAGAACAGCGAGGTGCGCGACGCGAGCATCGTGGCGGCGAGGCTGGGGCGGCACCGGCCCGTCAACCTCGTGCAGTATTCCTACGTCCGGAACGGCGCCACCTGTGTTTCCGCCGCGGTGGTGTTTCTCTTCCACGGGCGCTTCTTCATCTATTTCCCGGACTACGGCAGTGTGCCGTTCCTCACCCGGGAGAAGGCGATCGCCAACCTCCGCCTGGTGCAGGAGGCGATCCGCCGCATCCATCCGGGCGCGTTTGCCCTGAAGTCCCTGCGCGGCTCGTGACGGCCGGCCCGGGCCCCGGGCCGCCGGCGGAGCCAAGCCGGATGGTCCGCCACTGCGCATCCATTGCCATGGCAATAAATGCGCAGTCTATGCCACCGGATGCCGAGCCGGCGGGGCGGGGATCGGGTAGGCTCACCCCGCGCACCATGAAAACGATCCTCCGTCGCATCCTTGTTCCCCTCCTGCTGCTGGCCGCCCTGGGCGGCGGCCCCGCGCTG
>JBAIXJ010000436.1:0-3886 GCA_037916645.1 Opitutales bacterium
TGAAGCCGTTCCACGGGATGTCGGTCAAAATCAGGTCGCGGGTGTTGTCCGCCGAATCGAGGCCGCGGACGCGGGTGTTGCCGTTGGGCCGCAGGAGATTCGTCGGCCCTTCCGCTGCGCCATCGATGAAGGTATTGCCGACGCCGGCGTAGTTGCCGTAGATGCCGCCGACCTCGGTGTTCGTCGTGTAGGGCAGCAGCGTCTGGTTGTCCTTCGCCTTCGTGTCCGTCAGGAACTGTTGGGTCACGACCTGGATGGATGAAGCGACATCCTTGAGTTCGGTGCGCGTGCGCGCGCCGGCGAGCGTGGCCGTCGCCTGATAGCCTTCGTCTTCCTCGGCGGTGACGACGAAGGGCGAAAGCACGACCGTTTCGTCCTGGTCGTCTTTGCGGGAAGCAGCCGAGTCGGTGGCCGGCGTGGCTTGCGCCCGGAGCGAACCGGCTGCAAGCGATAGTGCTGATAACATCGCCAGCACTAGGCGGGGTGGGGTCTTTTTCATGCGTTTGAGGTTTGGGTTGCTGGTGGTCGGGTCCGTCGGCGGTTGCCGGGTTAGGAGAATGAAGGCAGGACCGACGGAAAATCCGGGAAATGTGGGCGGGGCTCGGACGGCGGACGCACGGTCGCACCACCAACTCGCGCCCCGGCCCCGATCCGGGCCCTCGCAGACGCGCCGCGATCCGGCCCGGCGCATTCGCGCAAACGGCGCGGAGCATTTATCGCTAAATGTTGGAGGCGCGAAGACACGGTCGGATTCGGGTCGATTCAGTTTGCGTCCGGCTCGCCGCCACCCGCCCCCAGCGGACGCAGTTCGACGAACCACACATCGTTCTCCCGCATCGGAAAAATGCGGGCATACCGGCCATCGGCTCCCACGCTCACAGTCTCCTCGATCGTGGGCGTGCCGGAACAAGCCTGCCGGAGCGACGCGACCTGCGCGCGCGTGAGTTGCGAGGGCGAGCCCAAGTCGCGCCACGCCGACTGGACGTCATTGCTGCGATAGCCGACCTTGGTTGCGCTCAGCCGATAGGAACCCGTGGCGAGCCCGCGGAGGTTCAACTCGGCGGTGCCCTTGGTCCTGGCCGGCTGGTCCCTCTGGTAGAACTCCTGGTTGATCACCGATGGGCCGGGATGGGTGATCGTGAAATCCCAGAACAACGCCTGCACGGCGCCGGCATTGCCGCGGCAGACAAACGCGTCGGGATCCGCACAGGCGAGCTCCATCGCGCCGAGCCGATTGAGGAATTCGTAGGCGAAGAACGCTGACTTCGGCAGGTCCTGATAGTTGAGCAGGCCGAATCCGCCGTGAAACGGCGTCATGCGCGGCCCCGCCTCTTCAAAGATATCGGTGAAGGTCCAATAGGACATCGAATCCGCCGCCCGCCCGATGTGCCGGATCTTGTCGAGAATGTACGCGGCGCTGACGTAGTTGTCGTGAATCGGATCCGCCGGCGTGTAGGAACTGCTCCACTCCGTGTAGTGCAGGGGCAGCTTTGGAAACGGCGAATGGTCGATGATGTCCCGCACGCGCTTCACCCCGGCGGTGATGGCATTGCGGTCGGGCGAGATCACCGTCCCCGCACTCCCGTTTTCATCGAGATAGCCGCTCATCGTGCCATAACTGTGCGTGCTGACAAAATCGATCGGCACGCCATGCTCGGAACAGAACGCGAGCGTTTCGCGGATCCAGCCCTCGCCCGCGGTCGCCGGACCGCCGACGCGATAGGCCAGGTCGACAGACTTCACCGCCCGCGCCGTCGTCTCGTAGAGCTTGAGGTATTCGGCCCGCGCCCCGACGGACCATTCCTCATAGCTCTTGTGATCCGGGTTTCCCATCCAGAAGCCGTCGAGGTTGGGTTCGTTCCAGACCTCAAAATACCATTGGCGGACCTCGTCTGAGCCATAGCGCTCCGTGTAATGCCGGACAAAAGCCACGACGAGTGCCTGCCACTTCGCATAGTCCTTCGGCGGCGTCACGTTGCCCCGCCACCAAAAGATCGTGTGCGATCCGCTCGCGAGCGCCGAAGGCATGAAGCCGAGCTCCACGAAGGGCTTCATGCCGATGGCCTCCAGAAAATCGAAGAGCTCGTCTACATACTGCCAGTTGTAGATCGGGCGACCCTGCCTGTCCTCCTGGTAGACGCCCATGTCGTCGCAAAACAGGCCGTGAAAGCGGATATAGCGAAAACCGCATTCCTCGTGCACCCGGCGCAACTGGCGCTGCCAGTCGGCGCGCAGTCCCTCGTTGGCTCGGCCCGCGCCGACGCAGAACTCCGCCATGCGATTGGTCGGCCCGACAACCTTGGTGAGATCGACGGATATGGACCGAACGGGAACCGCCGGGCGATCGGCCTCGGCATTCAAAGTAGCGGAGAAAGCCAGCGCGGCGACGGCGACTCGGAGTAGCGATGGTTCAGGCCACATGACTATTCGGCGCCATCGGTGGGCTGGTTCGGAGCGCGGAGAAGCGCGGCATTCGAGCGGTAAGGAGCATGGGATGTCGGGCACGACGACGGTTGGGTGTCCCGGATCGGACCGAACCCAATCGCGATCGATGAGGCTAACGCCTTCACCTGGACGTGAGGCGGCACGAGGCTATCAGAGATTCCTTTCGGGCGCCTGTCCTAGGAACATAGGACTGGCCGCGCGCGAACGCGTATCGACGCCTTCGACGCGTCGCGCCATGCAGATAGGTGGCGCCGCCGCATCGATCTCTTCATCATGGCAAGAACCGGTTACTCCGCAGCTCCGACAAGACCGGCGCGACTCATCTGCGTCCTGGCGTCAGCCTTTGGTGCTTGGTGCGCCCGGGCCTCGACCCACCCACCCGAATCCACTCCCGCCCCGATCGATTATGCCCCGATCCAGCTGGTTGCGCCGGGCGATTCCGCCGCGGTCGTGGTTGAGAAAGCGGCGAAGGTCCTGCCTCGCCCCAACCAGTCAGCCTGGATGCGATACGAGCGGACTTTCTTCCTGCATTTCGGACCCAACACCTTTCGCGGCGTCGAATGGGGCGACGGTCGCGAGAACCCGTCGATCTTCAATCCGAGCGCGCTCGACGCGAGCCAGTGGGTCGCCGCGATCAAGAGTGCCGGCGGCAACCTCCTGATTCTCGTCTGCAAACACCACGATGGCCTCTGCCTCTGGCCCACGCGCTACACCTCCCACTCGGTCGCCTCCAGTCCCTGGCGCGACGGCCAGGGCGACCTGGTGCGCGAAGTCGCGGCCGCGGCGCACGCCCAAGGCCTGAGACTCGGCATCTACCTTTCGCCCGCCGATCTTTATCAGTTGCGCACCAATCCGACGAACCCCGCCGGCTATTATGGCGACGGCAGCCGCCAGCAGCGGTCGACGATTCCCACCGATCCGGCGAGCTTTCGCGCCGACCCGGCACGCGGCCGCACTCTCTCGCCGGGAGGCACCAGCTACCACTACGTCGTCGACGACTACAACCGCTATTTCCTCAACCAGCTTTACGAGCTGCTCACCGAATACGGTCCGATCGCCGATGTCTGGTTCGACGGGGCCAATCCCGACCCGAGCGTCCCCGAAACCTACGACTACGCCGCGTGGTATGACCTCATCCGGCGCCTCCAGCCCGGCGCCGTGATCTCGGTCAAGGGCCCCGACGTCCGCTGGGTCGGCAACGAGGGCGGCGTCGGCCGCACGACCGAGTGGAGCGTGATCCCGCTTTCGCAGGCACCCGACCAATTCACCTGGCCGGATTTGCAGGCCAACGATCTCGGCAGCCGCGCCCGACTGACCGCCGGTTCCTACCTCTGGTGGTATCCCGCCGAGGTGAACACCCCCATCCTCAACGGTTGGTTCTGGTCGCCGACCAAGCGCACCAAGAGCCCCGCCGAACTCGTCGACTACTACTACCGCTCCG
>JBAIXJ010000437.1:0-2382 GCA_037916645.1 Opitutales bacterium
GACGACGCCGAAATGCCCCGACAACCCGGCCTTCCGGCTGGTGAAGCTGGTCTCGCCGTTCGCCGTGACCGGCCGGACCCGCAAAGCCGCGGCGAAGGGCGGGGCGGAAGGCGGCGAGGCCCCTTCGACCGAGCCGGGCGCCGACGCCGCGGATGATCCACGGATGGAAGCCGCGATGGAGGCGATGGAGGGCGAGTTTGCGAACGTCGACGAGAACGACCCCCGGGCCATGGGGCGCATGATGCGGCGCATGGCTGAGCTCAGCGGCGAGAAGCTGGACGGTCAGATGGAGGAGGTCGTGCGCAAGCTCGAGGAGGGCGCGGACCCCGATGCGCTCGAGGCGGAGATGGGCGACGCGTTTGGCGACGGCGAGGGCGAGGATCCCTACGGGCTCGCGCCCGGTTCCGAGGCCAAACCCGGGGCCGATCCGAAGGAGCCCCGCCAGCGGTTCCGCCTGCGCCGCCGCCCGCCCGTGCGCGATCCGAAGCTGTACGACTTCGAGTGACCACCTGCGCCGGAGGCCGACAACCCTCCCGGGCGCGTCGGGCCGTCACCAACTCCTGCCGAGGCCGTGGGAGATGTCATGCACAACCATGTTCAAGGTTGAACATGGTTGTGCACGGGCCCCCGCGAAGGCGGACGATTCCTTTCTGCACAAGTATGTTCAACCTTGAACAGACTTGTGCCTCGAGACGCAGGAGCACGATGCCGGCGCGTCGCTTCAGGGTGCCAGGCGGACCGTCACCCGTTCACGGATGTCGTCCGAGGCGGCGCCGATCCGCAGCTCGTAGTCACCCGGGTCGACGACGTAGGCCTGCGCGGCGGTGTCCCACCGGCGCAGGGCGGCCGCCGGAATGGCGAGCTCGACCGTGGCGTTGCCGCCCTTCGGCACCGTGACCCGCTGGAACGCGCACAGGCGCTCGCGGGGCAGGGCGGGATTCGTCTCGCCGACGCGGTGGGCATAGACCTGCACGACTTCGGCGCCGTCGCGGCCGCCCGCGTTCCGGAGGGAGACGCTCAGGCGGATCACGCCGTCGCTGCGCACCGCGCCGTCCGCCACCGCGGGGGCGCCGTAGTGGAACTGGGTGTAGCTGAGCCCGTGGCCAAACGCGAACAGCGGACGCCCGGTGAAGAACCGGTAGGTGCGATTGGCCATGTGATAGTCTTCGAACGGCGGCAGATCCTCGGTCGAGCGGTAGAACGTCACCGGCAGCCGCCCGCCGGGGTCGCAATCGCCGAACAGCACCTGCGCCACGGCCGTGCCGCCGGCCTCGCCCGGATACCAGGCCTGGAGGATGGCGGGCAGGTTCTCGGCGGCCCACGGCATCGCCACCGCGCTGCCGCTGCAGTTGACAAACACCACCGGCCGGCCGGTGGCTTGGAGCGCCTTCAGCAGCTCCACCTGGGGGCCGGGCAATTCGATCGCGGTCCGGTCGCCGCCGTTGAAGCCGACGTAATCCACGCTCATCTGCTCGCCCTCGAGCCCGGGGCTGATCCCGCCGACATAGATGACCGCGTCGGCGCTGCGGGCAAGGTCCACCGCCTGCCGGAACCCGGGATCGTCCGGCCCGAGGGCTTCGCCCGGGTGCAGGGCGAGCGGGCACCCCTTGGCCGCCACCACCTCGACGCCGGGGCCGGCCACGGCGCGGATGCCGTTCAGGATCGTGACGGGGTGCGACGGCGTGCCGTTGTAGTTGCCCAACAGCATGCGCACCGAGTCGGCGTTCGCGCCGATCACCGCCAGGCGCTTCACGCGGGCGCGGTCCAGCGGCAGCAGGCCGTCGTTCTTCAGGAGCACGATCGACTCCTGGGCCGCCTGCAGCGCCAACGCGGCGTGCGCCGGCGATTCCACCTCCGACAGCGGGATGCGCGAGAACGGCACCTGCGCCGGCGGATCGAACATGCCGAGCTCGAAGCGCGCCTTGAGCACGTAGTGCAGAGCCTGGTCGATGTCCGCCTCAGTCAGCAGGCCCTTCTTCACTGCGCGGGTGAGGGCGTAGTACAGGCTGCCGCAATTGAGGTCGCAGCCGGCCTTGATCGCGAGCGCCGCGGCCTCCTCCGGCGTCGCGACGAGCTTGTGCGTCAGCCAGATGTCGCTCACGGCGTCGCAGTCGGACACCACGTGGCCGGTGAAGCCCCAGCGTTTCCGCAGGATCTCGGTCAGCAGGAACGGGCTCGCGGTGGCCGACTTGCCGTCCACGCGGTTGTAGGCGCTCATGACCGAGCCCACGCGCCCCTCGCGCACCGCGGCCTCGAACTGCGGCAGATAGGTGTCATACAGATCCTGCTCGGTCGGCACGACGTCGAAGGCATGGCGGAGCGGCTCCGGCCCGCTGTGCACCGCGTAATGCTTGGCGCAGGCCAGGGCCTCGAGGTAGCGGG
>JBAIXJ010000438.1:0-2927 GCA_037916645.1 Opitutales bacterium
GGGAACAGGTAGACGCCGGCGTTGAACAGGTGCACCACTTGGGTGGCGTGCACCTTCGCGTCGGCCAGTTGGTCCTGGGCGACGGTGGACTCAGCGGCGAAGCCGATGAACAGCGAGGTGAGGTAGATGTACAGAATTTGCCTCATCCCGTAGAAGCTGAAGCGCTCGGCGCCCTCGTTACCGACGATGTAGGGAATGCCCGGCGGGAAGCGGTCGTCCGGAGCGGACGCCGCCGCGGCCGGCGGGGTGGGGGTAGCTGGTTGACTCATGCCCGCCCTCCACCAAACCCGCCCGCCGCCGGCGCGGCGAGGCAAAACCGCTTGCCGCTCCGTTCCCGCGCCCGGGGGAACGCCGCCGCGGCCCCGGTGTCCGGCTAGACCTCGGCGGCGGCCTCGACCGCCGGCTCTTCGCTGGGCCGCGGATACTCGCGCAGAAAGTCGCCGTAGTTGACGAGTTCGAAACGGCCGTCGGCGTGCTCCACGATGGCCGTCAGCGACTCAACCCAGTCGCCGGAATTTAGGTAGTGCACGGTCCCGATCATCTTGTCCGCCGGCGAGTGGATGTGGCCGCACATCACGCCGACGCAGCGGCGTTCCCGAGCGAGCCGGGCGATGTGGTCCTCGAAACGGGACACATGGCTGACGGCCGACTTGACGCGGGCCTTGATGGCCTTGCTCAGCGACCAATATTCCTTCCCCCGCCAGGCGCGCCAGGCGTTGTAGAGGCGGTTGAGCCGCAGCAGCACGTTGTAGCCGCGGTCGCCGAGGTGGGACAGGAAGGCGAAGTTCCTCGTGATGCTGTCGAACACGTCGCCGTGCAGCACGAGATAACGGCCGCTCACGCCCTCGTGAATGTGATCCTCGACGACCTGCAGGTTTTCAAACTCCAGCGGCAGAAAGGCGGCCAGAATGTCATCGTGGTTGCCGCGCAGGTAGACGACGCGCGTGTCGCGTTTTTCCAGCATCTTGAGGACGAGGCGGACGAAGCGGGTGTGCGCCTTGGTCCAGTTGCCCGAGCGGCGGAGATACCAGCCGTCGATGATGTCGCCGTTGAGGATGAGCTTCTCGCACCGGACGTGGCGCAGGAAATGATTCACCTCGTTCACCTTGCAGTTGGGCGTCCCGAGGTGGACGTCGGAGATGATCACCGTGCGGACGTGGAGGCGCTTCTTGTCCATGATTGATTCTCCGGCCGATCCGGGGCGACGAGAGCCAGGATCCGGTCGGCGATGGCCCGGCTGGCGTCGGGACGGGCGAGCAGGGACAGCGCGGCCCGCCATTGCCGCCAGAGCGCGCCCCCGTCGGCGACAGCCGCCCGCAGGGCGGACACCACCGCGTCGGGCGTGGGGACGTGGGCGCCGATGTTTCGCCGGCGCAGCAGCTCGAAATTGCCCTCTTCCTGCCCCGGCACGATCTGGTTGACGAGCAGCGGGCAGCGCGCGGCGATGGCTTCCTGGGTCGTTGCTCCGCCGGCTTTGCTGATGACGACGTGGTGGGTCATGAGCAGGCGCGGGACCTGATCCGTCCACCCGAGCACCCGGATGGGGCGCGGCCGGCCGGCGGTCCACTGCTCGAGCTCGCGGCGCAATCGGGCGTCGCGGCCGACCGCCAAGGTGAGGTCCCAATCGTTGGCGTCGATGAGGCGCCGCGCGATCGACCGGGCGTGGCGGACTCCGGAATGGACCAGGTAGAGCACCCGCGGCGCGGCGCCACCGGCGAGGTCCGGCGGAGCGAGTTCGCGTGCGTGGTCGCCGAAAAAAGGGGAGACCGGAAATCCGAGGGCGTGGATCCGGTCGGCGGGCACGCCCCGGCCGCGCAGGACCTCGGCGGTGTCCGAGTTGGGGACGAACCACGCCGCGCAGGCGGGCCGGACCCACATCGAATGGATGCTGATGGAATCGGTGACGACGTTGAAGGTCGGGGCGGCGTTGGCCCCGGTCCGGGTGAGGTGCTCGAGCAGGAACGCGTAGACGGGGTAGGTGCAGCACACCGCGGCGGGCCGGTGTTCGGCCAGCAGGGCGGCCAGGGCGCGCAGCTCGGCCCGGAAGAGCCAGAGATGCCGCGGCGGTATCCCGCTGCGGTCGGTCCAGGCGTACACCCCGCGCCAGATCCGTGGATGCCCGTTGATCGCGGCGTAATAGAACCGCCGGAACAGGCGGGAGAGCACCGGCGACGCCGTTGCCAGCAGATCGACCACCGATGCGCGACCCGGACCCACGCGGTGTTCGAGGGCGCCCGCAAGGTGGCGGGCCGCGGCGTTGTGGCCTTCGCCAAATCCGGCCGTGAGGATCAGGATCCGGGGCATCGGAGCTCGGCGGCCAGATCGGACTCGAACCGGCCGATGACGCTGTCCCACGACTGCAGGTGGAGCGACGCCGGCGCGGCGGCCCGCAGGCGGACGCGCAGGCCGGTGTTGGCGGCGAGTTCCGCGGCCGCGGCGACGAGCGCCTCGGGCTGGTCGCATGGCACCGCGAGGCCGTTCTCGCCGTGCCGGATGAGCTGGCGGGCGGCGGCGTAGTCGAAGGCGGCGACGGCGAGGCCGCTGGCCATGGCCTCGGCGAGGACGTTGCCGAAGGTCTCGGTCAGGCTGGCGTGGATGTAGATGTCGGCTGAAGCGTAGTACCGCGCGATCTCCTCCCGGCTGAAGAACCCGGCGAACATGCAGTCGGGATGGTCGCGCCGGAGGCCGGCCTGCAACGGGCCCTCGCCGGCGAGCACGAACCGCAGCCGGGGATTCGCGGCCCGCATGGCCGCGTAGGTCCGGAAGAGCAGCGGGTAGTTCTTCTCCGCCGCCATCCGCCCGACGTGCAGGACCACGGGTTCGTCCGCGGCCGCGCCCCAGCTCGCCCGCAATTCCGGCGACCGGCGTGCGGGCGAGAACTGCCGCCGGTCGATGCCGCGGGCAAGCACGCCGAGGCGGGTGAAGCC
>JBAIXJ010000439.1:0-8288 GCA_037916645.1 Opitutales bacterium
CTCTCGATGATCCCGTGGTTCCTCGCCAAGACCCTGGTGAGCTTCTTCTCCGGCCATATGCTGATGCGCTGGTCGCCGGAGCACGTGACGGTGGGCGGGGCCACCATGCCGCTCCAGCAGGCGCTGGTGGAACACAAGCTCTCCTATTGGGATACGCCCTCTGCCATGTGGCTGTACCTGGGGGTTTACGCCATGGCCGGCTGCATCCTGGCCTTGCTGCTCCGCAACTGGCTGACCAAGGGCGCCCGATTCAAGAGCGAGGCGCAATCCGCACCGGCCGAACCGGTGCCGGCGGCAGCCGCCGCGGAACAATAGGTCATGGGCTCAAACGGATTTTCCGGCGAAAAAAACTGAACCCACGTCGGGGTTGGCCGATCTAACCTACTGCCAGTCCAAATCCATGTCCGCTCCGCCGGACAACCGACGAAGATAACCACCTATCGGTGGTCTCGGGTTCGACCCGAATTAAAGAAGACTCCGCCGCCCTTTCGAGCGGCGGAGGTCTTTTCGAGGCGACGAGGGCGGGCAAATCCGCCCCTGCCGCCCCCGGCGACCCGGCCCTGCCCGGAGGGGAAATGCCGGAGGGAGGGCGCCCACGGCGGCAATCCGCGCCATTCCCCGGGGCTGCATTTTCACGCATTAATTGCGACCCATTGGCGGCAGACGCCCGCCCTACGGAGGCGAACGGGCTGACCCGTTTGGTTGCGGTGGTGAGAATCACGTCAAACTACCCCGGGGCCGGCGCGATCGTCGCTGCGCAGGGTTGTCGGGCGTCAAAAACTCCACTACACCAATTGCCTCGGAATCCATTCAGCGATGGGCACCTATCCCTTACTCCTCGGCGGCATCATTGCGGGCCTCGTCGGCCTGGTCGTGCTCCGGTCCATGAGGAAGAAGGTCAAGGCCCAGCAGGTCCAGGCCGCCAAGCAGGATCTGCAGGAGCGCATCCGCAAGCTTCCGCCCCCGCCCGTCAAGAAGGTCGTCAAGGAGCCGGAGCTGAAGCTGCCGCGGCGCAACGGCGAGGGATCATCCAAGCCCTTTCCGACTAAATAAACCCGATCGGATCAAACGGCCGGCCCAGCACGGCCGCGGCGTTGCCACCCAGCCAACGGTCGATGAGGGTGGCGTACACCTGGCGGAAATCGAAGCGGTGGACGAGGTCCTGGTTCGGGCCCACGTTGAGGTCGGGGGGCGCGCCGTGGAGCCCGCCCTTGACGCGTGAACCCATGATGAAGAGCGGCGCCGCGGTGCCGTGATCGGTGCCCTTGCCGTCGTTCTCCATCGGGCGCCGGCCGAACTCGGAGAAAGTCATCGCCACCACCTGGTCGGCGAGGCCGTGCGCCTCAAGGTCCTTCTGAAACGCCGCCAGGCCGTCGCCCAGCGTTTGGAGCAGGCGGTCCTGGGTGCCGACCTGGTTGACATGGGTGTCGAAGCTGCCGAGCGACACGAAATACACCCGTGTGGCCAGGCCGCCGGCGATCAGCGCGGCCACATTGCGCAGTTCGACGGCGAACGGATTCCGCGGGTAGTCCGCGCCCGGGTGGTAGCCGTCGAGCAGGCCCTGAACCCTCCGCTCCGTCACGAGCGCGTCCATCATCGTGTGCCGCAGGTACGAGGCGCTCTCGTTCTCGCCGGCGGCGGGCCGGCGGAGGAGCTTCTCGAGCAGGCCGAGATTCTCGTTGCGCTGCCGCGCGCCGCCGAACGGCGAGACGCCGAAGGTCGGGTGCTCCTGGTCGGCGAGGAAAACCTCGGGGACCTCGCTGGTGAGGTGCACCCCGAGCGGGTCGGCGCCGGCCGGCGCCCCGGCGCAGCAGTTGTCGAAGTACCGCCCGACAAAGCCCGTGTAGACGTATTCGTTGCTGTCGCTGGCCGTCTCCCAGATGTCCGTGGAGCGAAAGTGGCTGCGGTTGGGGTTGGGGTAGCCGACGTTCTGGACGATCGCGAGCCGGCCCTCCTGGGCGAGCCGGTGGAGGCCGGCGCAGGCCGGATTGAAACCCACGGTCGCATCGAGCTTGAGCACCTTCGCCTTGGCGATGGCGAGCGTCGGGCGCAGGCGGTAGTAGCGGTCGTCCTCGTAGGGCACGATGGTGTTGAGACCGTCATTGCCGCCGGCGAGTTGGACGATGACGAGCACGGGCATGTCCTTGCGCGGCGCGGGCACATCGGCGCGGGCGGATGCGACCAGAAACGAGGGCGCATAATGGCTGAAGGCGAGGAGGCCGATGCCCTTGGCGCTCCACTCCAGGAACTCGCGGCGCGTCGTCGGAAGGAGATTCGGTTGGTTCTTCATGGCGGATGGTCGGCGGCCCAGGGGCTAGCAGAGCTGATACTCCGGCGTTTCCAGCACGGTGACGACGGCGTTGCGGACCTGGTTGAGCCGGCGAGCGGATGCTGCCCCCCCCTGCAGGGCGGCGGCGACCGCCCGTCGGTACGTTTCGTTTGCGGGCGACGGCAGGAGGGTCCCCAGCAGCTGTCCCGCGGCCTCGTCGGGTTTCAAGCGGGCGAGTCGCTCGAGGTAGGCATCGCCGACGGTGAAATGGTCCAGTCCCTCGGTACGGGCGGCTGCGACCGCCTGCTGCTCGTCGGCGTTGAGGCGCGCCTCGTCAAACGGCACGAAAAGGGCGCGCGCCACGACGCGGCGGGCGTCGAGGGTGGTTGAGCTGATCCACTCCCGGCCGCCGACCCAGCCCCGGACGTTCGGCGGGTTGTACGGGACCTGCCCCATCTGCCGGAACGCGGGCTCGAGCCGGCGCGGCAGCGGCGGGACGTCGAGGCCAAGATCCTGCAGGAGCCCCAGGTAGAACTGGATCGGACTCTTGATGCACGCTGCGCGAAACTGGCCGTCGAAGAACAGCCGGCTGGCGAAATAGCGGTGCGCCAGGAGCCGAAGATCGTAGCCGGTCCCGCGCCACCATTCGCCGAGAGCCTCGAGGTAGCCGGCCGGCAGCGCTTCGTCGGTCAGGTAGAACGCGGTCAGGCGCTCCGGCAGGTGCGTGCCGGCGGCCGGCTGGCCGTAGATCAGGTCGATCACCTCGTCGCCGTTGTAGCGGCCGGTATGTCCGAAGATCGTCTTGGGCTCCGGGTCGTGCAGCCGCGGCGCGAAATGGTATTCGCCGAAACGCTGCGCGTAGCCGGTCAGGGCCCGGGCCGCCTCCTTGATGTCGCCCTCGGCGTAATGGCCGAGGCCGAGCGTGAACAGCTCCATCAGCTCGCGGGCGAAATTCTCGTTGGGCGCGCCGATCCGGTTCTGCTGCAGGTCGAGGTAGACGATCATCGCCGGCGAACGCAGCACGGCTTTCGTCAACGCGGGCGCCGGACCCAGCCCGTGCGTGCGGAGCAGATCCTGGTGGCGGTAGAGCAGCGCCGTGTTCGGCACCTTCTGCGCCGCCACGACGTAGACGTTGCCGAGGAAAAGCGTCCACTTTTCGCCCGCCGCGTAGTCGGGCTTCGCGGCGCGCTGCAACCAGAGGATGGTGAGTTCGGCCAGCGCGTCGCGCGCGCGCTCACGGGCCTGCCGGAAGAGTTCCCTGCGTTCGGCGGGCGCGGCCGCCCGGATCCGCCGGGCAAACGCCGGCGTGTCCTCCTCGAGCGCGGCAATCGCCGCCGGCACGGGCATCGCGGGGAATTGGGCGGGAAAGAGGCGTTCGAGCGTCGCGGTCAGGCCGTCGCGCCGGGCCCGCGCGACGTCCGGCGGCTGGGCCGACCAGCCGACCCGGCGGAGGAGGTGCCGGGCGGCATCCTCATTCCAATCGCGCTCCGGCAACGGCTGCCAGGCTTCCTGCGGACTGAGTGCGAGCTTCATGGTCAGGAAGGCAAAACGGTCTGCCGCCAGAGACGCCGCCCGGCGGGGGCGGTTTCAAGCGGCCATCGCCGACATGACGCGGGCAAGTCTAGCACCGCGGCGGCCGGCGGTCAAAAAACCGTCACCGACCGGCCGCGCTGACCGTGCCGGACCCAAATGGACGGTGGGAGACGGTCCGATCGCCCGGGGCGAAGGGCGCGACGGTCACCATGCCCGAGCGTCCCATCAACTCCTGGCGCAGGCGCGCGCAAAAGACGCGCGAATCGGCTTCGTATTTCCTGAGGTCGAAGCTGGGAAAGACGCGCGGTTGCAGGACGGTCCACGCGGGCGTGTCGGCGACCGGCACCGCCGAGTCCTTGGCCGTGTCGCCGCTGGAGCCGACGTGGTGATTCAGGCACACCCGGCGCGCGAGCGAGACGACCGCCACCATCTCGACGTCGTCGGCGGCATCCTGGGGGGTCTCCACCCAGCGGATGACGCTGGCGTAGGGGCGGGGCAGGCTGAACTTGACGGCAAAGTGGTCCGCGAGATCGCGGATCTGGCAGCCCAGGTAGCGCTGCTCGGCCTCCGCCAGGGAGACCGATTTCCGGCGCGCATAGTTGATGATGTTGAGCAGCGCGTGCGGATGGAGGCGCAACAGCAGCAGCTTGCCCAGGTCGTGCATGAGGCCCGCCGTGTAGGCGCTCGCGGCGAGGCCGCGGAATTCGAGATAACGCGCGGTGTACATGGCCAGCCGCGCCACCGCCACCTGGAAGATCCAGTAATTCGGCCAGGTCAGGGGCGGGAGATACATGAACCGCTCCTCGATGAGCGGCATGGCCCGCGCCAGGCTGTGGAGGCGGATCTCGCCCAGCAACCCCACGGCGGCCCGGGGATCCTCGACGGGGGTCATGTCCTCCCGCTCGAGGCGGTTGGCGGCGACCAGCACCTCCGCCGCGAGGCCGGGATCCTGTTCCGCGCGGTCCATCACCTGGTTCATGCGCGACTCGCTGCCATCGGCGACCATCTGGAATTCCGCGGCCACCGTGTCGATCACCGGGCAGCCCGGCAGCGACTCGACCGCCTTCTCCAATTCGGCGCGGGTCACCACCGGCCCGCCGGCATCGACATCCGCCCGCAGCCAGCGCTCGCGTTCCCGCATCTCCTGCGCTTCCTGGCGCTCCTGATCCGACAAAAAGCCCGGCGGCACCTGGGCGGGATTGAGCTGGCAGGAGATCAGACGCGAAACAAAGCCGGCATTGTCCGGACCGCTCTTGAGTTCCGCCCAGTTGTCGGCCTCCAGCTGGCCGCGCAATCCGTTCAGGCTGTCCACCGCGCCCCAGACGCCGGCGCTCTCGGCCTTTTCGGTGAGCGCCGCGATCTCGTCGAAGATCTCGCCGTGCGGCTTGCCGTCGGCCCGGGTGGCGCAGGACTGTCCGAACGCCTCGAGGGCGGCCGCCAGGTCGCGCCGCTGGGCGCGCAGTTCCTCCGGCTGGAGGCACATCTGCGCGCAAAAGGACCGCTCCTCCTCGAAGTGCAGGTTGCGCCACGGGTTGAGGCCGGCCTTGGCCACCTCGGCGTAGACGCTCTCGTCGTTGTACGGCTTGAGCAGGTAGTTTTGCACGTTGAGCCCGAGGGCCGCCTTCACGACCGGCGGGTCGTTCACGCTCGTGTACACGACGATCGGCAGCTTGCTGAGAATCGGATCGCCGCGGAGGCGCTCGATGAACCGGATGCCGTTTTCGCCCTTCAGCTTCAGCTCCAGGATCAGCAGGTCGACCTTGACCTGTTCCCGGATGAACGCCATCGCCGCGGCCGAGTCGGCGACGACCGCCCCGCGATGCTTGCCGCGCGCGAGGATGCCGGCCATGGCCCGGCCCGCCACGTCATTGCCATCAAGTAGGAGAACGTTGGCCATCGTCGGAAGAAGGAAGGTACGGTGAATCGGCCGACGAAATCAGCTCGGCTTGCCGGCGGGCGGAATCGAGCGCGGTCGCGGTCTGTCTGTCCAATATCGTGCCCCCTAAATCGGCACATGTGGCCGCCGGGTGAACCAGACACCGGGCAGGCATTCACCCCATGGCCGCGCCAACGAGTCGCATCCGGTTAATTCAAAGCGGGTTGCGATCGGCTGAACCGATCTTGTCCCGCCACGCCGATTCGCGATTCCACAGGCTCGGGTCGGGAACCCCAGCCCGGCTTTTCACAAATCCGCCGGCGGCGGCGTGGCTTTCAGTTCGACGGCGTTCCCGGCATCCGGGCGTGCCAGACGCGGAAATGGCGGATCTCAATCCGACTGTGGACCGTGCGGAATCCAAACCAGCCGTGCATCAGCGGATCGGGGTCGACGTAATCGAAGATCAGCCGGCCTTCGCGGAAATACTGCGCCCGCCCGCCCGCCGCCACCAGGAGGATGCGGTAGGTGGTGTTGCCCCGGAGCAGGTATTCCGGCGCCGTGAGGTCGTGCGCCGGCAGCAACGGGCGCGCGCCGGTGCCGGTGTAGCGCCGAAACCGCGTCGTGCTGTTGGTGTTCCCGCCGCAGCCGACATAGTAGAGCCGAAGCGAATCATAGTCGGCAAACGCGCCGCCGCGTTTCGTCACGTTCACCGGGATGCTGCCGTCCGGCGCCGCGGGATCCGTGGCCATCCAGAAACAGTTGAGGTCGGACACACGGTCGTGCGGTCCGCCACCCTCCCGCACCGTGGCCTCGTAGGTGATGATGACCGGCGCCGCAAGCTCCGGCCGAAACCACACCGTGCAGCCGCCGGCGTCGTCGATCACCAGCGCGCCCTCGCGCACCGTCACCGTCCCGCCCGGCCGTTGCTCGACGAGCCAGTTGGACGTGTCCGCGAACTCATCCTGAAAGAGCAGGTCGCCGGGCTCCAAGCGCGGCGGGGGCTGGGCCCACGCGACCGCCGCCAGCAGCGGCAAGGCGGAAACCACGCGCAGGCCGGGTCGACACGTCACGCCGTGCATAGGCCGCCAGGACCAAGGCCGTCCGGTGCCGGCGCCGCCGGGCTACTTCTTGTCCTCGGGCGCCTTGCTCGCGCCCATCTTGGCCAGCGCGAGCATGAGGACGCCGAAGACCAGCAGCAGGAGGCCCCAGATCAGGTCGATGTTGATGCCCAGGGAGCGCCGGTAGACCTCGGCATCCGAAAAGACGCCGTAGCCGACCAGCAGGACGCCGACGATGGAAAACATGAGGCCGATCGGCCAGCGAATATCGAGACCCATGGGAAGGTTCCTCTCTTGGTTACCAGAAGATGACGTTCAGAATGACGCAGCCGACGAGCAGCAGTGTCCCGAAAACCGCCGGCCGCAAAAAGAAGTTCCGCTCCTCCGCCTTCAGCTTCGGGGTGAGCGAATAGACCAGGCCCTTGAGTTCGTCGTCGCTCTTGCGGCGCGCGGTGGCGAGGGAGATGCCGCCGGTCAGCACGAAGCAGGCGACAAACGCGGCGGCGGCGAGCCAGAAGTTCTGCGCCATCTCGCTCGGGAAGGTGTGCACCACGGCGAGGTACCCGCCCTTCAAGCCGGGTGTGTTGCCGGTGGAGATCGTGAGCGCGTGGAACAGCGCCGAGGTGCCGATGCCGCCGAAAAGTCCGAGGAAGGCGCCGGTGCCGGTGGTGCGCTTCCAGAACATGCCGAGCAGGAAGGTGCCGAACAGCGGCGCGTTCACGAAGCCGAAGACGAGCTGGATGATGTCCATCGCGTTGTTGTAGCGTGCGGCGAAGTAGGCGCAGGCGATGCTCAGCAGGATGCCGACCACGGTGATCGCCTTGCCCATCCACATGTAGTGCTCGTCGGTCTTGTTGGGCGCGAGATAGGCCTGGTAGAGGTCGTAAGTCCAGACGGTGTTGAACGCGGTGACGTTGCCCGCCATGCCGGACATGAACGAGGCGAGCAGCGCGGTCAGGGCAAGGCCAAGCAGGCCCGGCGGGCAGTAGCGTTTGACCAGGGAGAGAATGACGCCGTCGTAGTCGTTCTCCAGCACCGCGTCCTGGATGCGGGCGCGCTCGGTCTGGGCATCGAGCTTGTTCGCGGCCCGGTCGGCCACGAGGGCGGCGACCTTGACTGGATCCATCTTCATCCCGACGGCCTTTACCAGCGCGTCGGCCGCGGCCGGACTGGAGTCGAGCGCCGCCACGGCGGCCTCCATCTTCGCCTCGTGAATGGGGGTCGGCGGCAGGCGGTAGCCCTTGCCCGGGATCACAGCGAGCGCCACGGCCAGCATGCCCGGGAGAATCACCAGCGCCGGGAAGAGCATCTTCGGAATTGCGGCGATGAGCGGCGTGCGACGGGCGGCGCCCATGTTCCGCGCCGCCATCGCGCGCTGCACGACGAGGAAGTTTGTGCACCAGTAGCCGAATGAAAGCACGAAGCCCAAACCAAACACCATCGCGAACCAGTCGACGCCCATCGGATTCGCGGCGTGGCCGCCGAGCAGCGGCTGCCACGCGCTCGACCACGCGTTCGCGGCGTAGGTCGTGCCGGCGGCCTTGAGCTGCAG
>JBAIXJ010000440.1:0-2168 GCA_037916645.1 Opitutales bacterium
TCCAATACCTGCCTCAGACTCTCCCGCCAGTCGGGCAGGCGGAGGCCGAAGACGCGTTCGAGTTTGGCGCCGGACATGACCGAGTACGCCGGCCGTTTCGTCGGGGTCGGGTACTCGGACGACGGGATGGCCTCGACCTCGCGGCATTTTTTCCCCTCGGCCGGCATCAGGTCGATGATCGCCTGCGCGAACCCGTGCCAGCTGGTCTGGCCGGAGGAACAGAGGTGGTAGACGCCGGAGCGCGCGGCGGCCCCCGCCCGGTCCCGCACCTGCAGCAGCGCCTGGGCGGTGGTCTCCGCGATCATCCGCGACCAGGTCGGGCAGCCCATCTGATCCCGCACGACCCGGAGTTTTTCGCGTTCGCGGGCCAGCCGCATCATGGTGAGCATGAAATTGGCGCCGCGCGCGCCGTACACCCAGCACAGCCGGAAGATCAGATGATCGCAGCCGGCCTGCTGGATGGCCTGGTCGCCGGCCAGCTTGGTCCGGCCGTAGGCGCTCAGCGGATTCGGCGCGTCCTCCTCGACATAGGGCGCGGTCTTGGCGCCGTCGAACACGTAGTCAGTGGAGTAATGTACGAGCAGGCTGCCGCGCCGCTTCGCCTCCGCCGCCATCACGCCCGGCGCCTCGGCGTTGATCTTCATCGCCAGGGCGGTCTCCGTCTCCGCCTTGTCGACCGCGGTGAAGGCCGCGGCGTTGACGATGATCTCCGGGTCCGCGTCGTGAATCCATTTCCGGATCGAGTCCGGGCGGGTCAGGTCGACCTCCGGAAAATCGACGCACGTGAGCCGGCTCATCGGCGCGAGGGTGCGGCGGAGTTCCCAGCCGACCTGGCCGACCTTGCCAAAGAGGAGGATCTTGGGAGGAGACATGAATAGGTTGCCGCTGTTCACCGGCCGGGCGTCGCCGGGTCGAATTTGCACCACCAAGACACAAAGCCACAGAGTGGTGCCGTCCTTTTCGAGGCCCTTTGTGCCTCTGTGCCTTTGTGGTTCAAAAGGTGGCTTCGGGTGGTCATGAGGCGGATTTGAACGGCGCGCGGGCTAAAAGAGCCGTTCCGGTGGAATATCGCGCAGCAGCGGGGCGGCGCGATCGCGGGCGGAGAGGATGGGCGTGCCCGTCAACGGCCACCGGATGCCCACCGCCGGATCGTCCCACCGGAAGCCGAGCTCATCCTGGGGCGAGTAGAAGTCGGTGCACTTGTAGTGGAACAGCGCCGATTCGCTCAGCACGACGAAGCCGTGGGCGAAGCCCGGCGGCGCGTAGAACTGGCGCTTGTTCTCGGCGGAAAGCGTGACGCCGTGCCATTGGCCGAACGTCGGCGAGGAGCGCCGGAGGTCGACGGCCACGTCCCACACCTCGCCCTGCCAGACCGACACCAGCTTGCCTTGGGGCGCCGGGTTCTGGAAATGCAGGCCGCGCAGGGTGCCCCGCTGCGAAACCGAGAAGTTGTCCTGCACAAAATCGCTCGCGATGCCGGCGTCGCGGTAACGCTGCCGGTTCCACGACTCCAGAAAGAAGCCGCGCGAGTCGCCAAAGACCTTGGGCTCGATCAGGAACAGGCCGGCCAGGGGGCAGGGAGTGACTTTCATGCGCCGGGGGAATTAATCGGGCAACGTTCCGCCGGTGCAACTACTTCCGGCGGTAGTCGCCGCGGCTGAAATACTTCTCCAGCCAAACGTACATGCAGATGAAGAAATAACGGCTGCCCATCTCCTTGATCTTCAGCTTGGCCTTTCCCTCCTTGCGGTTCTGCCAGGAGATCGGCGTCACGGTCCACGAATAGCCGCGCACGATGGCCTTCAGCGGGATCTCGACCAGGATGTTGAAATGCGGCGCGATGAGCGGCCGGCAGCCTTCGATGGCCGCGCGGCGATAGGCTTTGAACGCGTTGGTCGTGTCGTTGAGCGGGATGTGGAAGAGGACCTTGATGAAGAGATTGGCCAGCCGGTTGATCAGGAGCTTGATCCGCGGATAGTCCACGATCCGCCCGCCCTTGATGAAGCGGCTGCCCAGCACGCAATCCCAGCCCGCGTTGAGGAGCCGCCAGTAGGTGAGGGCGTCGTCGGGCGAATCCGAGGCGTCGGCCATCATGATCACGCAGGCGTCGCCCTTCATCTGGCTGAGCCCGTGCCCGATCGCCCGGCCGATGCCGTAGGGCCCCGGAT
>JBAIXJ010000441.1:0-2168 GCA_037916645.1 Opitutales bacterium
TCTGCGCCAGCGTGACCGGCTGCGGCAGCGGCTTGACCGGCGCCAGCTCGACCGCAACCCAGCCCTCCTCGTCGGCGGTCGGGTCGGGAAATGCGCTCTTCGTCACCCGCGCGAGGCCGACAATGCACCGGGCCTCGCCGCTGTGGTAAAATAGGACCGGATCGCCCACCCGCATGGCTTTGAGGTGGAGACGAGCGGCGTAGTTGCGGACGCCGGTCCACTCCGTGCGGCCCTCGCGCACCAGATCGTCCCATGAATAGGTTCCAGGTTCGGATTTGACGAGCCAGGCGGAGGAAGGCGGGGAAGCGGCGGCACTCATGCAAGGTTCGGCGACATGCGGCGCCAAGATCGCCGCGGGCCGCTCCTTGTCAACCGACGCCGATCAGCCGGGAGAGCACGCGTCAGGCGGCCCAGCCCTCGTCCCGCTGGCGCGGGACTACGGCGGTCAGGCCGCGCGGGCGAAATTGCACCCCGACCCCTTCCGGATCTCTTCGGCCAATTTCTCACGCCATTTGGGCGGGCGGCTCTCACCAACTGGCGTCTCCCGATCGGACGCCCGGTTGCCTCCGGCTGCTCGCTCGCC
Organism: Opitutales bacterium; assembly: GCA_037916645.1. Lineage (GTDB taxonomy): Bacteria > Verrucomicrobiota > Verrucomicrobiia > Opitutales > Opitutaceae > Fen-1467. The sequence goes on from JBAIXJ010000441.1 coordinate 584, forward strand.
TCACCGAGTCCGGGAAAAAGCAAACGGACGCACCCACAGCATATGGGGTGAGAAACCGTTGGGGTTGCCTTTCCCCTTGGCGCCGGTGTGCGCATACAAGACGTATCCGGTCTGGCCGAGCACTCCCGCTTCGTTCCCCGGTGTAACCAGGATGAAATTCCAGTCCATGGCCTGCCTTGGTTGCCACATCGTCATCGGCAGGAAATTCACCGGCTTGCTCCAGGCCAGCAAGTCCGTCGAGGTCGAGAAGAACCATCCCTCATTGCCGAGAAAGGCCAGAACGTAGGCATTCAAGTACGTGCTGAAGGCGGGCCATATCTGCACCGGTCGGGTGCAGCCGGTCCCCTCGCCGGTGGCGACAATCCGTGATCCGCGTCCGCCGATTCCGGGTTGGGAAAATGAACCCTCGAAGTATTTCATCCAGGTGCCGGGGGCGCCGTCCGTGGAAACCGGGGCCCGCGCGACTTGGATAACGGAGGGCGCATCTGGGTCGGAGTTCTGGTTGGGCACATACTGGAAGAAGACGTACAGGTACCCGTCGGCCACGAGCGCGCCCGGCTCGGAAACACCTGGCTGGCTGACGCCGGTCTGGATCGTTGGCTTGGGGTCGCTGCCGGTGAGGATCACGCCCTCCCGCTTCCAAGTGAGGCCGCGGTCGGTGGAGCGGGCCAGCGCGATCACGTTGTATTCCCATCCATGGGTGACATGCGTGTCGCCCAACGTCTTGTTTCCGGCCTCGTAGATCATGAGCAGGTCCTTGCCGTTGCGCGCAGGTATCACCGCATTCGCCCCGGCGTAGTCGGCATCACAACTCTGGGGATTGCCCTCTTCGCGACCCGCCTCGTCGGCCTCGCCGTTGGGGCGGTGCGCCCGGCGGGCGTTCCGGGCCCTCGGTTGGGCCGGCGCGCGAAAACTCGGCGTCAGAACCGGCTCCGCCCGGGTGGGTGTGCCGGGCCCGGCGTTCTGGTAGTGCAGGAAATCCTCGGTCGAAAGACGGGCAACCGCGCCCCCGTACGGCCCGATGTTCCCGGTGATCCAGAGCAGGTAGGAACGGTCGCCCTGTCGCAGCACGGCCGTGTGCATGTCGGGCACATTAAACAGGCCCATCGCGTCAGGATCATGGAAATGCATCACCTGCCGCGGTTCGCCCAGGGTGATACGGACGTCGGTGCCGGTCTTCTCCGGCGACGGTTCTTTTTGGACCTGGGCCGGTTCATCGACGCGGCCGGGTGCGGCCGTTTCGTCAGCCCCGGCCGGCGGGGCGGCGAGCCAACCACAGCCTGCCATGATCCCGAGACCAAGAGTCAGTCTTGAGGCCATCGGCCGCGGGCGGGAGTGGGACATCGATCGAACAATGGGGTCATCCCCGTTGGCAGAACTCAGTCGGTCGCGCCAGGCGGCAAAGGCGGGTATCCGGCTGCGGGGCCGCCAATGGGGAAATGGCGTGCCGCCACCGGAACCATGCAAAGCTGGGCAGGAAACGCAAATCCACGGCGGCGGGGCCAAATCGATGGGGCAGGATTCCGTTGGGGTCAGGCTGGGGTTGCCCTGATTTCTCGGACACCGGCTTAGGGTGAGTTCAACA
>JBAIXJ010000442.1:0-2081 GCA_037916645.1 Opitutales bacterium
CAAGGTGCGCCTGTGTGCTCACGGAACGCCACCATTCGTCATAGGACGGATGATCCAGCGCCCGCTGGAAGAAATCGATGGCCCGTCCGGTCGCGGCGCGGTCGCTGGCGCGCAGCGGCAGCGTGAAGATGAAGCGGCGAAAGTCGAACGGCGGGTGTTCCGGCTCGCGCAGGTTTTCGGCGAGCCACTCAAGCCGGTGGCCGAGTTTCAGCGCACCGCCGGTCGAGTAGAACCGGTCCAGGTATTCGTCGGTGCCCGCCACCACCGGAAAAATCGCTTTCAAGTACGGGCTGCCGGAAAGCGCCGCTTTCCACTGCGCAATCCCGAGATACGAGCCGCCCAGCATTCCTACTCTCCGGTTCGACCAGGCTTGGTGCGCGATCCACGCCAGCGTGTCGGCGCCGTCGGCGATTTCCTGCGTGAGCGGTTCGAAGTCGCCCTCGGAATCGCCGCGGCCGCGGACGTCCTGGTAGACCACGGCGTAGCCGCTCTGGACGAACGCCGTCAGGTTCGGCGAAAGAATCCTCGGTTTGCCGTACGGCGTGCGCAGCAGCAGGGCGGGGAAGGGTCCGCGGCCGGCGGGGCGAAAAACGTTCGTAGAGAGCTCGACGCCGTCGCGCATCGGCACCCGGACATTCCACGCGGTCTCCAAGCGAGGAGGACCGCTTGAACCCAACGCCGCCGTCAGCGGCAGCAGGATTCCAGCAGCTCGCACTAGAGACCGGAGACCCGTTCGAGTCCATGCTGACTGGCGATGTGGAGAGAAGCGCATCGGCCGATTTCCGCTCCCTTTTCGCGGTGCGCGAGGAGCCAACTCACATATTCGGTCAACATCGGGATTTCAGCAAGCCCGGAGTCGATCGGAATCACGGATCCGGCGGGCAAGCGGGAAATCTCCTCGCCCGCGGTCACAAGAACCGGCTTCCCCAAGCCCATCAGCCGGATCATGACACCGGACGTTTCTCCGGCCGACGGCGAGCGAAGGTTGATACAGGCATCCACCGCGGCCGCCGCGCGCCAGAACTCGGGTTCGGGAAGGAAACCGGCGCGCACGATCCGGGGGCCGGCCAGCGCCGGAGCGACGCCGCGGGCGTATTCGCCGCTCGTGAACTCGCCGGCCACCAGCAGCCACGCATCGCGATGCGCAACGCGCTCGAAGACGCGCACAATCGAGGCGAGGCGCTTGGTCTCCCGCAGATAGCCGAAGACCCCGAAGAGATAGGCTCCGGGCGGGATGCCGTGGGCCGCGCGCCACCCGGCCGCGTCCAGCGCGCCCTTCGGCGCCTGATACAAATGTGGCATTTCCGCGACGCGCGATCCCGCGGAGTGCTGGCGCACGATGCGGGCCGCGGCTGGATTGTGCACCACCACCGCGAGCGAGCGTTCGGCGGCACGTCGGACCAGCGCGCGCTCGAAGTAACAGGCATCGGCGGCGGAACGCGACCGCGCGTCCCAGAGTCGTCCGGCTTCCTCGCGGTGAGGCTCGCCGTAATTGTAGACAAACTCTTCGATATAGGCGGCGCGATCCAGCGAGCCGAGCAACAAGTGATGGAGCACCGCATCGTGCAGCACCGCGATGCCCGGCCGCTCCAGCGCCCGCTGGTAGATCTCCCAGTGCAATCGATTCTTGCCCAGGTGATACAGCGCCACGTCGCAGCCGTCGCCGCCCGGCCGCAGCTCGCAGCGCGATGCGAGCGCTTCCGCGAGTGCGCTGGCGTAGTCCGCCACTCCGGTGGGAGCCGGCCGCGGCGGGAAGAAATGCGCGACCTTCACGCCGCGTTCCTCGGGCCGAACAGAGCCGTGCCGATGCGAACCTCCGTGGCGCCTTCCTCAATCGCGACCTCGAAGTCGCTGGACATCCCCATCGAGAGGTGCCGCAGACCGAGCCCCTCCGCCACCTGCCGCAGCCGCTGGAAGTAGGGCCGGGAGCTCTCCGCGTCCTCGGCAAAGGGCGGGATCGTCATCAGGCCGGTGAGCCGCAGATGGGGCAACCCGGAAATGGCTTCGACCAGCGCGGGCAACTCGCCGGCATCCGCGCCGCTCTTCGCTTCCTCGGTGCCCAGTTTCACCTCGAGCAGGAT
>JBAIXJ010000443.1:0-3987 GCA_037916645.1 Opitutales bacterium
TGGCTGGGCGCCGTCTCCCCGCCGGCGCCTTTTGGCATCGGCGACGACTGCGCCGTGCTCCCGCCCAACCCGCGCCGGCAGCTCGTGACCACCGACCCGGTGATCTACGGCCGGCATTTCGATGACGCGGTGCCTCCCCGCGCCGTTGGGGAAAAGCTCCTGAAGCGCAACCTCAGCGATCTCGCGGCCATGGGCGGCCGGCCGACGGCCGCCGTCATCGCCCTCGCTCTCGACCCGCGCATCCGTACCCGCTGGCTGGAGGAGTTCTATCGCGGGCTCGCCGCGGCCGCGCGGCGCTTCCGGGTCGCCATCGTCGGCGGCGACGTCGCCCAGGAGGACGGTTCGCTCGGCGCGTTCCTGACCCTGTTCGGCGAGGCGGCGGCTCCCCGGGTCGTGCTGCGGGCCGGTGCGCGCCGCGGCGACTGGATCTTTGTCACCGGCCGGCTCGGCGGCAGCCTGCTGGGCCACCATTGGCGGTTCACGCCCCGCCTGGCCGAGGGCGCCTGGCTGGCCCGCCGCGCCGAGGTGCGCGCGATGATGGACGTGAGCGACGGCCTCGCCAAGGATCTGCAGGCGCTCACCCCCCGCGGCGCCTGGCCCGCGGTGATGCCGGACGCCATTCCGATCAGCGCCGACGCCGTGGCCCTCGCGCGCCGCACCGGCCGCACGGCCCTGCACCACGCTCTGTGCGACGGCGAGGACTACGAACTGGTGTTCGCCGTGGCGCGCCGCGCGGATCGTGCGGCCCTGGAGCGCGCGTGGCATCGCGCCTTCCCCCGGCTGCGCCTCACCTGCATCGGACATTTCGCCGCCGCGGCAACAACCGTGCCCGGTTCTGTGGCGCTGGAGACCTTCCACGGCTATGAGCATCTTCGCTGAGGCTCCGACCGTTTGTAACGTAATACGTGACAAACGCCGCATGCCCGGCGGGTGGATTGTCGGCAGTGTTGGGGGCGCATGCCGATGAACGTCCTGGAGGAGCTCCGCCGCGGCGTGGTGACCGAGTCGGCCGAGGCGACCCGGGCGCTCGGCGAACGGCTGGTCGCCGCGCTGGCGCCCGACGCCACGCTGGCGCTGCACGGCGACCTCGGCGTGGGCAAGACGACCCTCGTGCAGGGCCTCGCCCACGGATTGGGCATCCGCGGCCCGGTGACGAGTCCCACCTTCAACATCCTGCACCTGTATCGCGGCGCCCGCACGCTCGTGCACCTCGACGCCTACCGCCTGGACGGCGCCCGGCAGGTGGCCGAGCTCATGCTCGAGGATTTTCTCGTTTCGCCGTACTGCCTTGCCGTCGAATGGCCGGACCGCATCGCCGCGTGGCTGCCCGCCGACGCGCTCCATTTCTCCCTGCGCATCGAGGCGCCGGGACGCCACCGGGTGTCGCTGGTGGAGGCGCCCGCCGCCCGCCCTTAGGCCTTGGCCCGAGGCCGTTTCCGCGGAGTCGGCCGCCCCGGGGACGGCGCGCGCTTTGCACGCTCAGCGACGGGGCCGACCGGCGGAACCGCCTTGTTCTTGCGTTGACCCGCACGGGAAACCAATCTGCCGGCATCCCGCCGCTTACCCCCCTGACACCCGCGGCGGTGGGATCCGCCCCGTGTTGCCCGGCTCACGCCGCAGTCATCCCCTGGCCATCCTGCTTTCCGCCGACGCGAAGGCCGCCGGCGCTTTGGCGCTGGCCGCCGCGCTGATCTGGATCACGGCGACCGGCCGCTGGAACCGCGCCGGATGGGCGGCGCCGGGCCCGGTGACCGGCGACGTGCTCGAGGTCGCGGCGCGCATCCAGGCGGCCCAGGAGAACTGGACGACGCCGTGGAATCTCTACGGCCACATCGAGCGCCTCGGCGCGCCAGTGGCGGCGGACTGGACGGACTACCCAATCGCCGACCGGCCGGAGTTCTGGGTGGCGGGCCTGCTCGCGCCGCTGGCCGGCCCGCTCGCCACGATCAACGGGATGATGCTGCTCGGCTACGCCGTCGGCGCGCTCAGCTTCTTTCTGTGCGCGCGCTTCCTGCGCTGGTCGCGGCCGTGGGCCTTTGGCGGCGCCCTCGTCTTCGCCTTCGCCAATTTCAACTTCCGCTGGAGTCCGTCCCTGTCGCTGGGCCTCAGCTTCACGCTTCCGCCGGCCTGCCTGCTGTTCCAATGGATCGCCCGGGCGGCGCCGCCTGCGGGGACGCTCTCGCGGTGGCGGTGGCTGGCCGTGGGTCTCGGCTTTGCCTTCGGCATGGGCAACCCCTATTTCGCGTTTCTCGCGGCGCAGCTGGCCATTTTTTCGGCCTTGCTGCAGCTCGGCCGCGGGGCCCACCGCGCCCGGCTGCACGTGGCCGGCTGGTTCGGCGCGGGCCTCGTCGCCGGCGCCCTGCTCACCGTCGGTCCGGGAATCGTCAGCCATCTCCTGAACGGACGCGGCTCCGCGGCGATTGTCCGCAACTATCACGGCGTGGAACTCTATGCCCTCAAGCCGGTGGAGCTGTTCATGCCCCCCTACAACCACCGGTTTCCACCGTTCGCCCATTTCGGCGCCCGGTATTCGGAGCTCACCATGCTCCAGGGCGAGCCGTGGGCGCCCTACCTCGGGGTGATCGGCGGCCTGTCGTTCGTCGCGCTGGTCGCGACCGCGGCGGTGCGCGCGGTCCAGGCGCAACGCCGCCGGCGGATTCCGGACGCGGCCCTGGCCTCGGGCTGGGTGATGCTGTTCTCCTGCGTCGGCGGAATCAACGGCATCCTCGGCCTCGCCGGCCTGGAGATCTTCCGCGCGACCAACCGCTACAGCATCTTTCTCCTCACGTGGGCCCTGTTCTTCGGCTTGGGTTACGTGCAGCGCCGCCTGCGGCCCCTGAAATTCCTCGGCTGGATTCCGGCCCTGCTGCTCGCGGGTTTCGCGGTGGCGGACCAGCTTCCCGGCGCCCTGCCCTTGAGCGCCTACCAGACGGCCGCCGCGGCGGTGGTGTCCGACCAGATCACGGTGGACCGCCTGACGGCGGCCTCGGCGGAAGACGCCGCGGTCTTTCTGCTCCCCGCGGTGCCGTTTCCCGAGGTGCCGTCCCGCCTCAATTTTACCGACTACCAGCATTTCCGCCTCTACCTCGCGCAATCGTCGCTGCGATTCTCCTATGGCGGCATGCGCGGATCGCTTGTGGAAAAGTGGGGCGAAATGACGGCCCAGGAGCCGCCCGACCGGATGGTGGCGGATCTCGAAGCCGCCGGCTTCTCGCTCCTGCTCATCGATCGCCGGGCCTACGCCGACCGGGCCGAGGCGCTCTTGCAAGCCGTCGCGGCCCTGCCGCGGAAACTCGTTCCGCTCCCCGAATCGCCCGATCTCGCCGCCTTCCGCCTGCAGCCCGCGGCGCATCCCGTCGTCCCGCAGCCGGACGACCCCCGTTTCCTGACGCCGTGGCACGAAGCCTGGGCGCCCGCAGCCCGGGGTCCGGCGCTTTATGCCGGGCGGGGCTGGTTCTCGGCCGAGCGCGACGGCAACCGGCTCTGGCGCTGGTCGGGCCAGCAGGCGGTGCTGGCCATCTGGCAGGAGGCCGGCGAGCCCGACACGGCGAAGATGAGCGCCTTCATCTCCAGCCTCTCGACGGGGCACCTCGTCATCCGGCTGAACGGAAAGGTCCTGTGGCAGGGCCAGACCACGACGGTGCCGATTCCGATCAGCGGGATCGAGCTGCGGCTCAGCCCCGGCGCGAATCGCATCGAGTTCGATTTTGCCGGCGAACTGCTCACCGCGCCCGGGGATCGGCGTCGCCTCGGACTGATGGTCCGCGATCTGTCCGTGACCTACGAACGGTGACGCCGCCCGCAGGCCAGGATGGAGCTGCCCCAGGCCCAGCGGCCGCCCGCCCCCAGCCAAGCGTGCTCCACCGCCATCAGGCCGCGGAATAACCCCTCGACCGGAGCCGGATACAGCTTCACGTCGCTCGTGTCGCGCGGGCCCGCGAACAGTTTCCGCCGGGCCGCGATCAGCGGAAACGGGAGCGCGTTCCA
>JBAIXJ010000444.1:0-7955 GCA_037916645.1 Opitutales bacterium
GCTGAGCCGGCCCACGCCGCGCAGGTTGCGCAGCGCCTGGCCGAGGCGTTCGGTGAGGGATTCAAACATGGGAGGGGCAAGGTGAACGTCGGTGGGGTGGGGCGCAACACGGATTCTTTTTCACCACCGATTGCACGGAGGGGCGCGGATCTGTTTTCACCGGAGCACGCCGAGGGCACGGAGAAGCCGAGCCAGGAGATCGTGAAATCTGCCAATCGGTCATCGGGAAGCTGATATTTCGCTTCCAGATTGCAGATGCCCGATTTCAAGCTGCTGCCGAAGGCGGAACTTCTTTTCACCGCGGATCACGCGGATTGACGCGGATTGCGCCTTCCAACGAAACGATTTTGCCCACGGTCGGGCGGTTGGACGGTGCACCCGAGCCGTGCTAAGGTAGGCGCCGCCCGCACTTCGCCCCAACATGCGCCTACCCGCCGTCTTCGCCCTTGCTTTACCCTTTGCCGTCGTCGCATCGGTCCAGCCTCCGATGATCGACCATCTTGCCGCCGCCCGCGACCTCGTGGCCCATCTCGACCTTGACCACACCCACTACGAGCACGGGGCGGGGTCCATCAACTGGTCCGGCACGCCCTCGTCGTACACGGATTGCAGCGGGTTCGTCGATCACCTGCTCGAGCATTCCTACGGGTACGGCCCCGACGATCTCAAACGCTGGTTCGGCAGCCGGCACCCGTCGGCCCGGCGCTATTTCGACGCGATCGTGGAGCAGACCGGTTTCACCCACCTGGAAACCGTGACCGAATTGCGCCCCGGCGACTTCATCGCGGTCAAGTACCTGAAGCGCACGGACAACACGGGCCACATCATGCTCGTGAATCGCGCGCCGGAACGGGAGACGACGCGTCCGGGAAACACGCGACCCGGCAAGTCGCACGGCGAGGTCTGGCTCGTGCAGGTGATCGACAGTTCGGAAACCGGACACGGTCCGACGGATACGCGCCACAAGCGGGGCCCCGAGGGCCGCGATCACGACGGATTGGGCCAGGGAGTGCTGCGGCTGTACGCGGACGGTCGAGGCCAGGTCATCGGGTTCTCGTGGAGCACATTGCCTTCCTCGGCGTTTCGCGGACCGAAGGAGGAACCGGTGGTGTTGGGCCGGCTCGTCGCGGGCTTTAGGCCGTAGCAAAAATGATTAAGCCGTGAACACAGGGGCCAGCTTGCTCCCAAGACTTCAGCCTTCCGTCGGAGCCGCCGAATCGTGCAGCGGAGCGCTCCAGACGGACACACGGCGTTCTGCCTGCGAGAGCCGGCCGAAATAAAGCATGCTTCCGGTGGTGACCATTCCGCGAACCCTACAACCTGCTCCCGATCATGAATAATCCCCAACCCCCTCAGACGACCCGCGCCCGCCCGGCGATCGGCCCCGGTGGCCGCCTTTCCGCCGCCCTGCTGGGCCTTGTCGGAGCGAGTGTCCTTGCCCTCGGCACCGCGCCGGGCAGAGCGGAGACTCCCGCCCCGGCGTCCTACCCGGCGATGGCTCCCATCGCCCAGTACCTCATGCCGCGCGACGCCGAAATCGCCCTGGCCCGCAGCGCCGGCCCCGAGGCGGTCACGCGCGACGCCGAGGTGCTCGTCCTTGGGCCCGGCGGCTACGAAACCGCGGTGCCCGGGCACAACGGTTTCGTCTGCGCAGTGCAGCGTTCCTGGGCGGCGCCGATCGACGATCCGGAATTCTGGAACCCCAAGATGCGCGCCCCCCTCTGTTGGAATGCCGCCGCCGCCCGCTATTGCGTGCCGCTGATGGTCAAGAAGACCCAGCTCGTCCTGGCGGGGAAGTCCAAGGCGGAGATCGCCGCCGGGATCCGGTCGGCGCTCGACGCCGGCGAATTCCCGCCCCTGGGCGCGGGCCCCATGTGCTTTATGCTGTCCCGGGACGGCTATTTGAACGACGGGGCCGGACACTGGCATCCCCACCTGATGTTCTTCATGCACCGGGAGCCCGCCGCGGCCTGGGGGGCCAACCTGCCCGGTTCGCCGGTCATGGCCATTGGCGACGATCTCGACCAGGTCACCACCTTCCTCGTCCCGGTCAAGAAGTGGTCCGACGGCTCCCCGGACGCCCACTAGGATAGTTTCGATTTTGCCAAGCCCACCAACCATGGTCGCTGGCCTCGCTGAGGCCGGACACCACCGGGGCATCGGGGTCAGCCGCGCCCCGCCAAAGTCTTGGCGACGGCGGGCGACCCCGGCCACAACGATGGGACAGTGCAGATCGAAACCGCTCCAGGCGCCCGGCAGTGTCGTCAGGCCGGCGTGGCCGGCTGGGAACCGGCGGCGGGGGCGGCCGCCTCGGCCGTGGCCGGCGGCTGGTAGTCGAAGAGGCGCCGGCTCTTGATCGTCTCCGCGACCTTGGGCGGCACCGTGCGCTCCCACGACGGGTCCCCGGCCTTGATCCGCGCCAGGACGTCGCGCGAGATGATGCTCAGCGTCGCCTGGTTGAAGCCCGTGAGCGCCTCGATGTAGTCGTTTTCCAGCAGATGGCTGTAGAGGTGGCGGAGGCGGGGCGGCACCTGCACATTGTCAGCCGTGATGAGCACGTCGTCCACGAGCCCGGCCGGCAGCACGCCGGCGATGGCCGAGGCCGCCGGGCCGTCCGCGGAGGCCGCGCCGACCGCCACGTAGCGTTCGTAGGCGGCGGTCTTCATCGGATAGACGTAGAGCTTCACCGCGTTTCGGAACATGCGGCCGAAGGACTCGAGGATGCCGCCCGGGAGGTTCTCGTAGTACTTCTCGTTGAAGATCTCGATGAGGTTGTTCACACCCAGCGCCACGCCGATCATTTCCGGGGTGTAGCGGCGGAAATAGGACGTGAGCCGGTAGAACTCCGAGTAGTTCGAGATCAGCACCGTGTACCCGATGGCCCCGAGCAGGTCGACGCGCGCGAGGAAGTCCACCGGGTCCAGCCGCCCCGAGGCCAGCAGGTTGTTCATGGTGATCTCCATCAGCACCATGACCGGCCGGCCCTTGACCGCCGCCTCCTGCAGGAACTGCGCGGTGGCGCAGTTGAGCATGTCGATGTTGACCCGCGTCACGGGCCGAAAGCTGCCGCGCTCGACGAGGATCGCCTTCCGGTACAGCACCTCCGAGGGCTGGAGCACGTCGCCGTCGGGGCTGAACATCACGGCGTTGGTCAGGCCCGTCTGCACGAGGAGGAGGGAGAGCAGGCGATTGTCGACCTGGGCGAACGCGGGCCCGCTGAACTTCAGCATGTCGACCTCGATGCGGTCCGTGCTGAGGTCGTCGACCAGCGAGCGGACGAATTTCTCGGGGGAGGTGCGGTAGTTGAACGCGCCGTAGATGAAATTCACGCCGACGATGCCGAGCGCCTCCTGCTGCTGCACGGCCTCCTTGTCCCACATCCGGAGATGCAGGATGATGTCGTTCGGCGCCTCCTGCGGGCGGATCTGGAAGCGGATGCCCATCCAGCCGTGCGCGTCGGCGCTCTGGTGGCTCTTGGTCGTGACCGTGTCGGCGAAGGCAAAGAACGCGGTCTGGGGGCCGCGCGTCTGGGCCAGCCGCTCCTCGAGCAGGCTGTACTCGTGGTCGAGCATGGTGACGAGGCGCTCCCGGGACACGTAGCGGGGCGCCTTGCCGTAGATCGCGTCGCTGAAGACCATGTCGTAGGCCGAGATCGTCTTGGCGATCGTGCCCGAGGCGTGGCCGGCCTGGAAGAAGTGCCGGACCACCTCCTGGCCGGCGCCGATCTCGGCGAAGGTGCCGTAGCGCGATCCGTCCGCGTTGATGGTCTGGGCCTTGCGGTTGGCGGAGAGGGGCTCGGTGGCTGGCTCGCTCATGAGGAGGCGCGGTTGGTGCGTCGGTCCCCATAAACAACACGAATTCGGGCGAAAGGAAAGAGCGGCGCGCGGGTTGGCCGGCGCCGTGGGGGGCGCCCGGCGATCTTTTCTCTGGCTGCGCGGCCCCCGGTGGCTACGGTGAGGTGGTATGAAGAATTTCTTCACCTCCCTGCTCGGCGCCCTGGTGGCCCTGGTGCTCTTTTTCGGCGGGTGCCTGTTCCTGGGGTTCCTGATGCTGGCGGTGCTGGTGTCGCTGGGCCGGAAGGCGCCGGTGGGGGTCGAGCCGGGGTCGTACCTCGTCTTCGACCTGTCCGCGAACATCCAGGATGCGCCCACGGACTTCGACACCGGGGCGCTGTTCGGGCCGTTTCTGGGCGGGAGCCGGACCCGCACGCTGCAGCTGCGGTCGGTCACGCGGGCGATCAAGGCGGCGGGCCACGACCAGCGCATCGCGGGCATGCTGATCACTGGCCGGGCGCTGCCCATCGGCGGAAGCGCGGGCTTCGGGACCCTGAAGGAGGTGCGGGCGGCGATCGAGGAATTCCGGAAATCCGGCAAACCCGTGGTGGCCTACCTCAACGCGGCGACCACGCGCGACTACTACGTCGCCTCGGCGGCCGGCGACGTGGTGCTCGATCCCTACGGCCTGCTGCTGCTGCCGGGGCTGGCGAGCCAGCCGCTGTTCATGGCCGGGGCCTTCGAAAAGTTCGGCGTCGGCGTGCAGATCACGCGGGTGGGCAAGTACAAGTCGGCGGTCGAGCCCTACACGCGCAAGGATCTCAGCCCTGAGGCGCGCCAGGACCTGCAGAAGCTCCTCGACGACCTCTGGCAAAGCATGCGGGGCGACATCGCGACGAGCCGCGGGCTGACCCCGGCGCAACTGCAGGACGACGTGGATGCGCACGGCATCTTCCAAGCCTCGGACGCCGTGGCGGAGAAGCTCGTCGACCGCACCGCCTACCGCGACCAGATCATCGACGAATTGAAAGCCCGCACGGGGCGCGGGCAGGGCCCGATGGAGACCTTCAAGCAGGTCAGCCTCGCCGCCTACGCCGACGTGGTCCGCCGGACCGCCCCGGCGGCAAGCCTGGGCCGCGGGCGCATCGCCGTGGTCTACGCCGAAGGGGACATCGTGGACGGCGACGGCGAGACCGGCGAAGTGGGCGGACGGCGGTTCTCCCGCGAACTGCGGCGCCTGCGGCAGGACGACAGCGTGAAGGCGATCGTGCTGCGCGTGAACAGCCCGGGCGGCAGTGCCATGGCGTCGGAGGAGATCCAGCGGGAGCTGCGCCTCACGATGAAGGAGAAGCCCGTCATCGTGTCGATGGGCACCGTGGCCGCGTCGGGCGGCTACTGGATCTCGGCCTATGCGGACCGGATCTTCGCGGAGCCGACCACCATCACGGGCTCGATCGGCGTGTTCGGGATGTTCGCCAACGTGCAGCAGCTGGCCAACAACCTTGGCTTCACCTGGGACACCGTGAAGACGGGCAAACTGGCCGGCATGCTCACCATCAGCCGGCCGAAGACCGACGAGGAGCTGGCCGTCTTCCAGAAGATGGTCGACTGGGTCTATGACCAGTTCACGGACAAGGTGGCCCAGGCGCGCCGCTTGGACAAAGCCAAGGTGCTCGAGATCGCACAGGGCCGCGTCTGGTCGGGGGTCGAGGCCAAGGAGATCGGACTGATCGACGAGATCGGGGGCCTGAGCGACGCCATGGCCTTTGCGGCCAAGAAGGCGGGCCTGGGCCAGCATTATTTGGTGTCGGAATACCCCCGGCGGCGCGATCTCCGCGAGATCCTCAATGAGATGATGCAGGACCTCTCGCAGGGCAATGCCTCCAGCGGCGGCGCGCTCCAGCAGATGCTCGCCGGGGTCAAGGCCGAGGTGAAGATGCTCGGGCACTTCAACGACCCGAACGGCATCTACGCCCGCCTGCCGGTCAACATTGTTGTGCAGTAACGACGCGGGGCGGCGGGGCCCCCGCCGCCCCCAGCCAAAGCCGTGCCCAACGAATTCATCCTCTCCGGCGACACGCCGGCGGCCCTGATCCCCTACGGCGAGCCGGTCACGCTCGCAGCCGGCAGCCGCGTCGTCGTCACCCAGACGCTGGGGGGCAACGTCACGGTGCGCGCGGACCTCGGCCTCTGCCGCATCGCGCGCGAGCACGTCGGCAACCTCGCGGGTTACAGGGCGGACGAGCCGATGGGCCCCTCGACAAGCTCGGGGCAAACCGCCTTCTCGGAGAAGGCGGTTTGGGACGCGCTGAAGTCCTGCTACGATCCGGAGATCCCGGTGAACATCGTCGACCTCGGCCTGGTCTATGATCTCGCGGTGGAGACGACCGCGTCCGGCCGCCACCAGGTGGAGGTGAAGATGACGCTCACCGCCCCGGGCTGCGGCATGGGGCCGATGATCGCCGAAGACGCGCGGAGCAAGATCGCCGCGCTGTCCGGGGTGGAGTCCGCGCGCGTGCACCTGGTGTGGGACCCGCCCTGGACGCCCGACATGATCTCCGAGGAAGGGCGGCAGACGCTCGGATTGGAGTAGGCGGGGCGCTCAGGAGGCGCGGACGGGGATCCGGGCGGCCCGCTGCAGCCGCAGGGCGAAGACCTTCGGCTTGAGCGCAAAGAGCTCCCGGCCGAGCCGCTCGCAACGCCGGCGCAGGCTCTTCCGCCGGCCGTCGAGATAGGCATGCAGGCGCCGCGCCTCCTTGCGGCCGACCGCTCCCGCCGATTCCCGCCAGTCAAACCAGCCGTCGAGCACGGCCAGATCCTGGCAGCGTCCCAGCAGGCGCCCGAGCCGGGCGACCGGCCGCAGGTGCCGGCCGAGCGCGCGGGATCGCTCCGCTTGCAGGAACTCCATCTGGGCGAGGTGGACTTTGACCCACTTGCGCCAGGCATGCAGGTCCTTGCTGCCGACGCGCCGGCGGGCCCGGCGATAGTCGAGCACCATCTGGTCCACGATCACGGCGTCGGCCTCCAGCGCGGCCGGGAGGCGTCGCCAGGCCGCCGCGTCCGAGGCGAGAGCGCGGAGCAGTTGGTCGCGCAACGCGGGAAACGCGGGGCGCGCCGCCCCTTCGGGGCCGGCGACAGCCATCTGCCGGGCGCCGGCCTCGAGGGCGCCGCGGACCACCGTCCCGTCCGCCTGGCGCGCCAGCCGGCCGAGCATCCGGCGCATGACGTAGGCGTCGCGCATCGGCGCCAGCAGCCGGGCCGCCCCGGTGAGGCGCTCGTCGGCGTGCTGCACCGGGGCCTTGCCGGCGATGGGCAGCATCAGGCGCCAGCGCGCGCGCTGCCGCTTTGTGGCGAGGCGCGTGTCGTGCAGCAGGCGGAACGACAGCTGACGGGCGGCGCGGAGACGCCGGATGAGGTCCGCGTCGAGCGCCATCGCGTTTTTCTTCAGGGCGGCAGCCAGGGGCGCCGGAGGGATTGCCGTAGGCATGGCCGGTGAGCTGGAGAGGGTTCGCGGGCGACGGGGCGGAGCTTACGCGGCGTGCCGGCGGTTGTCAGGCTCAATGCGAATTGGAGAACCGGATCCGCTTGGCTTTCGGATTGGGTACCGTGACTTGTAGGCCGCCTGCTGGCTGGCGCCAAATCCCGACCCCGGATGGGCGCCCGCGAGCGGGCTACAGAAGAACTAGCCGCGCGGAAAGGTCGGAAAGCCATGGCTAGATACCGCGGCGGGGGGTCTGGGGCGGGGTTCAGCGCCTACCGTCCGCCGCGGCCCAGGAGCACGACGGGCACGGTGGCGAGGAGGATCTTGAAATCCAGCCACAGCGACCAGTTGTCGATGTACTCCAGGTCAAGGCGGACCCAGTCGTCGAAATCATCAATGTCGTTGCGGCCGCGCACCTGCCACAGGCAGGTCAGGCCGGGCAGTACGCTCAGGCGCCGCCGGTGCGCGTCGTCCTGGAAGCGGTGCACCTCCTCGACGGGCAGCGGCCGCGGCCCGACGAGGCTCATCTCGCCGCGCAGCACGTTCCAGAGCTGCGGGAGTTCGTCCAGCGCGTGGCGCCGCAGGAAACGCCCCACCGGCGTCACCCGGGGGTCGTGGCGCACCTTGAAGACGGGGCCGGTCATCTCGTTGCGCTCCGCGAGGGCGGCCTGGTGCTGTTCGGCGTCGCGGACCATGGAGCG
>JBAIXJ010000445.1:0-2884 GCA_037916645.1 Opitutales bacterium
CGACCTTGGCGTTCTGCTCGTCGAATTTCTGGTAGCGCGCCCACCATTTCCACGGCACGGAGTCGATCAGCTCGGCCGTCTCCTGCTGCAAGGCCCGCGTGTAGTTGAGGATCCACTTGGTTTTCTCCTCCTCCGTGGCCGGGGGAAGGTTCACCCCGATGCGGCGGTTGAGTTCGTCCTGCAGCCGGAAAATCTCGTGGAGCTTGTCCATGCCAGTGGCCTACGCAGGGACGGGGCGCGTGGCAAGCCCGGTGCGCTCGTGTCCTACCATGTTAATGGCCAACAGCTTGGGCGTGACTCCCGATCGCGTCGAAACTTCCCGTCCGGTTTTTGGAGTTGCCGGGGTCTGCGGGATGACCGATGGTGTTCCGTTTAAGGCAGGCGTAGAGCGCGCCGTGCGCGTTCCGCATGCCTCTTCACCAACCACAGACAGGCTGCTCCCGACAACGGTGAGCGCCGTTCCGAAAAACATAAGCCCAACATGTCAGATCCAGAAACGTCCGGCGCCGCGACCCCGGCAGCCGAGACCGTGAACACACCGAGCGCACCCGCCAACCCGACCCCCAGCCAAACCCCCGGCACGTTCGGAAACACCCGCGGCTCCGGCCTGGCCCGCGGCAAACGCCCCAGCGGTCAGTCCGCCCAGGCCCCGTCAACCGCCCCCGCGGCGGACTACAAACCCACGGCGGTGTCCATCCTCACCGCCCCGACTGAATACAAGAACCCGTTTGCCCCGCCGGCCCCGGCCGAAGAGGCAAAACCCGCGGCCCCGAATCCCCCGCCGTCCGCGGAGCCCGCTCCTGCGCCCGCGCCGGTCGCCGAGGCGCCAGCCGCCACTCCCGAGCCGGCCCCGGCCGAAGCAAGCGAAGGCAGCAGCGCCCCAGGCGAACCGGAGCCGAAGGCGGAGCTGAAGATTCTTCCGCCCGAAACGCCGAAACGGGTGGAGCACAGCTGGGAAAGCCGCTCCTTCCGCAGCGTGGCCGGGCAGCCGGCCGGCGAATCCCATCGTCCGGCTGACGGCCAGATGTCCGGGGCACGCCCGCGGCGCGACGAGCGCCCCGTGTTCCGCCCCGATCGCGAGCGCCGGGCCGACCGGCCGAACGATTTCCGTGCGGCGGGCGGCGAGCCCGG
Organism: Opitutales bacterium; assembly: GCA_037916645.1. Classification (GTDB taxonomy): domain Bacteria; phylum Verrucomicrobiota; class Verrucomicrobiia; order Opitutales; family Opitutaceae; genus Fen-1467. The sequence continues at coordinate 1,132 of JBAIXJ010000445.1, forward strand.
TCGCGGCGGCGAATCGCGGCGTCCGTCCGCACCCCCGCCGCCGCCCGCGGCCTCGGCCGAAGAGAAGAAGGCCGGCGGCCTGTTCGGCTGGGTGAAGAAGATCTTCGGCAACGGACCGGCGGAAGCCGCGCCGCCTCCGCCAGCCGAGACGCGCGGCGAAGGGGATTACGGCCGGCCCGGCGGCGGCCATCGCCGGCGTCGCCACCGCGGCGGGCGCGGCCGCAATTTCCGCGGCGACCAGCAGGGACCGCGGGAAGGCCAATCCGGCGGACAGTATTCCGGCGAGCCCCGCGGCCAGGGCGGCGAGCACTCCCACTACGGCCGGCGGCGCCGGCGCCATCGCGGCGGCGGGGGAGGCGGAGGCGGTTACCGCGGCGATCGCGGTGATCGTGGTGATTCGCGCCCCGAGGGCGGACCGCCGGCAGGCAGTTAAGCCTTGCCAAGCGCGCCGCTTCGAATCCGATTCAAAGGCGTCCATCCCCGGATGGACGCCTTTTTCATGGCCGATCTCATCGTCAACGGGGGCAGGCCGCTGGCCGGCACGATAGTGCCTTCAGGCAACAAGAATTCGGTGCTGCCCATCCTCTGCGCCACGTTGCTCGCGAGCGAGCCGATCCGGCTCCTGAACGTGCCGGCGATCACCGACCTCGAGAAGCTGGTCGAATTCTTCGTCGCCCAGGGCTCGCGCGTCACCTGGGACCGGGACAAGGGCGAGATGCGCGTCGACCACACCAAATTCCGCGCCGACGCCCTCGCGGGCGAGCTGCCGACCGGCATGCGCTCGACCGTGCTGCTCTTTGCGCCGCTGCTCTGGCGGATGAAGCGGCTCGTCGTGCCCGCGAGCACCAAGGGTTGCTCGCTCGGCATCCGCGAACTCGATCCGCACCTGGAGATCCTCCAGGCGCTGGGGGCGGCCCTCGCGCGCGACGGCTCCCTCACCCTCACGCTTCCCGGCCGGTTTCGCGGCGCCCGCCACTGGCAGGACTACATGTCGGTCACCGCCACGGAGAACTTCGTGATGGCCGCCGCGCTCGCCGAGGGCACCTCCACCCTGGTCAACGCGGCCAGCGAGCCGCACGTGCAGGATCTCTGCGCCGTGCTCAACGCCATGGGGGCGAAGATCAAGGGTGTGGGCACGAGCATGCTGCGGATCGAAGGCGTGGAGCGCCTGCACGGCGGCACCTACACGATCGCCACCGACATCCATGAAGTGATCACCTTTCTCGCCCTCGGGGCGATCACCGGCGGGGAGGTGCGCGTCGAGCGGTCGCTGCCGCAGCATTTCGACCTCATCACGCGGGCCTTCGCAAAACTCGGCGTGCGCCTCGAGCACGAGGGCGCGACCGCCCTGGTCCGGCCGGGGCAGCGCCTCGTCGTCGAGCCACCGTTCACCACCAACCTGCTGACCAAGATCGAGGCCGCGCCCTGGCCGTATTTTCCGGTCGACCTCCTGCCCTGCCTGATCGCCCTCGCCGTGCGCGCCCGGGGCGAGGTCCACTTCTGGAACAAGGTCTACGAGGGCGGCTTCACCTGGCTGCCCGAGCTGGCCAAGTTCGGGGCGCACGTCGTCGTCTGCGACCCGCACCGCGTCATCGTCTTCGGCGACAAGCCGCTGCGGCCCGCCGCCGTCGAGGCGCCCTACGTCATCCGCGCCGCCGTCGCGCTGTACATGGTGGCGGCCAGCATCCCGGGGCGCAGCGTGGTGCGCAACGCCGAGATCATCAAGCGCGCCCATCCCCGTTTCGTGGAGAAT
>JBAIXJ010000446.1:0-3275 GCA_037916645.1 Opitutales bacterium
CCCCACTGGCCGCTCCCGGTGCGCACTTCGAGCGCGACCGGAGCATCGGGGGTGTCGGCCTCGGCGACGGCGAGCTGCACGCCGCGCTGCAGGCTGGCCGCGTCCGGATCGGCGGACGGAGCGACGAGGCCCAGGGTCAGCGGACGCGCCGCGGCGGCGCCCGCCAGCAGGGCGGGCAACAGCCAGGCGATCAGGCAGCGGAATCCGAAGGGCACGGACTTTGCGGTCGGTTAGCGCTGGGCGAGGGCGGGCGTGAACTCGGGTTCCGGCTCGAAGACCGGGCGCCCGTGCTCGAACCGCACCAACCGTACCGGCGAGATATTGTTGCCGCTGCCGTCGAAACGCATCCAGCCGGTCACGCCCTGGTAGTAATCGAGGTTGCAGACCTGGTCGCGGATGCGCCAGCGGTTCGGGCCCGCGCGATCGATCGCGCTGAGCAGAATCTGCGCCCCGTCATAGGCGTAGGCGGCCAGGGCGTCAGGCGCGTGGCCCCAGCGCGCCTTGAAGCGGGCGACGAAGCCGGTCCAAAGCGGATCGCCGCGGGCGGGATCGTAGAAATAGGTGATCACCATCCCCTCGGCGGCCTCGCCGGCGTTCTGCAGGAAGCTGTCGTCCATCAGCAGGCCGGTGCCGAAGAACCGCGCCTTGATGCCATCCTGGCGGAACTGCTTCGCGAAACGGCCGATGTCGCCCGGCTCGCCGACGAAGAAGATCGCGTCCGGATCGGAGTCCTTGATCGCCTGCTCCTGGTGCGCGATGTCCTTGCCGCCGGGGGCGAAGAGCAGCTCCTGCACCGCCGGGGCGCCGAGGCGGCGCGCGAAGTTCATGAAGGAGTGCACGCCGAGCCGGCCATACCGGTCGCTCTCGCGCAGGATGGCGATGCGCCGGCCGCCGTATTTGCGCACGATGAGCTCGGCGAGCCGGGCCTCCTCCAGACGCTGGTCCGGGTAGACGCGGATGAGCCATGGGATCATCGTCTCGGTCAGGGTCGGGTCGGGGTCCGAGGTGTTGACCATGACGACCTCGGTCTTGAGCGTGACACGCAGCGCGACGTGGGCCTCGGCGCCGTCGAAGGTGCCGAGGAAGGCGAGCATGCCGAGGTCGGCGAATTCCGCCGTGAGGTTGCCGGCGCCGCCCCACTGGGGCACGCCCTCCTTCTCGACCAGCTCGAACGGGAGCTGGCCCGGCGGGCGGGCGCGGTTGGCCTCCTCGAACGCGAGGACGATGCCCTCGCGGGTGCGCATGCTGCGCTCCCAGTTCGGGCCGTACTTCGGCGAATGGAGCAGGCCGACCTTGAGGGATTTCAGGTCGGGCGGCGGCGGGTAGTCGCGGCCGGGGCCGCGGAACGGCATGCGGGTGTCGAAGAAGCGCTGGTAGGGCTCGATGTTGCGATAGGGCCAGAGTTCCTTCGGCAGCCCGGAGTAGAAGGGGTACGTCTCGTCCGGCGTGCCGTAGATGAAGCGGGACATCGCCGGCAGGCCGGCCGGGGTCGGCGCGATCGCCGCGGCCGACTCGACGCGCACTTCCCCCTTGGCGGCATCGGCGGAAGCGGCGCCGACGGGAACGGCGGCGGCCAGAGCCATCAGGCAGAGCGGAAGGGTTTTCATCGGAGCCTCCTACGGATTCGCAGTGACTTTGGCGGGAGCGGCGAAGGTGCCGTGGCTCAGGCCGTTCGAGGTGGCGAACCAGGCCTCGTGCTCGTCGGCCCAGACAGCCATCACGAAGCCGTCGGACAGCGCCGTCGCCATCGTCCGGGTCTCATGCTTCTGCTCTTCGCCGGGCGCATACGTCTGCACAACGCCCTGGCCCTTCTCGTCGACGAGGTAGTTGATCCAGGTGTCGCCGTCGGTGACGGACACGCCGCGGTCGGTGGCGATCCAGGCGACGCGGCCGCGGGCGAAGATGCTGTTGATAAAATTGGAGACCAGCGGGGTCTTGTCCTGGACCCACGTCCGCCAGGTCGCCTCCCGCGCGTCGTAGCGGGAGAGGCCGAAGTAGGTGCCCTGCCACAGGATGCCGGCGTCGTACGCGACCCACGAGGTGATGTCGGCGACGGGCCCGCTGTTGCGCGTCAGATGCAGGTGAAAATCGCCGTCGGGATCGCGATAGGCCTTGAAGGTGCCGGCCTGGGGGTCGTGCTCGACGACGCCGCCGGCCCAGACGCCGATGTAGACGACCTTCTCCGCCGGGGCGATGGCGTAGCACCACGGCTCCTCCATGACCGTGTTGTTCTGGTCATAAAGCTTCCAGGTCTTGTCCTTGGGATTATAGGCGCCGGCGCCGGCCGGGGTCGCGGCCCAGACCGTGCCGTCCTTGATGCCGACGCCGTAGACGACGTTGTTGGGCAAGCCGCTGTTGGTCTGCGTGAACACGGCGAACTGCCCGCCGCTGAAGCGGGACAGCCCCTGCATCGTCGCGAGCCAGAGGTCGCCGGTGACGGGGTCCTCGGCCATGGCGAGCACGGTCGGATGGCTCAGCCCGTCCTTCGTGCCATAGCAGCGGAAGCGGCCGTCGGGCTCGCGCAGGCACAGTCCGTTGTTCGTGCCGAGCCACAGCCGGCCGTCGCTGGTTTTCAGCACGCAATGGATCTTGTGCGCCGGGAGGCCGTCCTTTTCGCCGAAGTTCTCGAACCGCGTCACGACGGGGAACGGGAGGGCCGTTGTCTCCGCGGTCGTCGTCGCGGCGCGCAGGCAGGCTCTGGTCCCCGCGAGGAGCGAGCCGACAAGCAGGAGGCCCGCGCGGACACGGGCGGACGGGGTGAGCTGGAGGTTCATGGCGGGTGGCTAGAGGGTTTTGAGGAATTCGACCAGGTCGTTGAGCTGCTCTTTTGACCAGTAGCTGCTGACGCCGTGTTGGTCGTTCTTCTGGTAGGTGGTCCACAGCTCCTCCAGGGTTTTCGCGCGGCCGTCGTGCAGGTACGGCGCCGAGGCGGCGATGCCGAGGAGGTGGGGCGTGTCGAACATGCCCGAGGCGTCGCGCGGCGCCTTCGTGCCCACGGAGCGGAGCAGGCGGTCCGTGTAGAGCGGCGGCCGGTGGCAGGTCTGGCATTGCAGCGCCAGCGGGATCGGCGTGCCGTCGGGGCGCTGGGTCGCGAAGAAGAGCTTGCGGCCGCGCTCCTCCGCGGGGGTGAGCGGCGCGCCCAGGCGGCGGTATGGGACCGTACGCGTCGGCGGGATGTGTTCGATGAAGGTCGCCAGCTCGTCCAGTTGCGCCGGCGGGATCGGGTCGGTCTTCATCAGGACCCGCGCGAACCGCGGACCGTCCTGGAACTGCAG
>JBAIXJ010000447.1:0-2200 GCA_037916645.1 Opitutales bacterium
GAATCCAAACCGGAAAGCCGTGCGCCGGCGGCGCCCGCGGCGCGTCCGCAAATTCAGCTTCACACTGCGCGCGTCCGCCCTCACTTGTCGAGGCGTGCCCAGCTCCGCCCAGATCTTCTCCTCCCGCGCCGTTCACCGGGCCTGGCTTGCCACCCAGGCGGTGCCTCCCGCCGGCTTCCGCGTCGGCACCACGCGCTTCCCCTTCACGCCGCGCGAGGCGCCCAAGCCCGCGGAAATGACACTGACGCTCATGGCGCTCGACCAGCCGACGGCCGATTTCGCCGCGGTGTTCACCCGCAACGCCTTTCCCGGCGCGCCGGTGCTGATCGGCCGCCGCCGCCTGCACGAACCGCGGCTCGGCGCCATCCTGACGAACAACAAGATCTCCAACGTCTGCGCGCCGGGCGGCGAGCCGGCGGCCGAGCGCGTGTGCGCGAAGACGGCCCGCCTGCTGCGTTTCCGCTCCACCGAGGTGCTGCCGTGCTCCACCGGCGTCATCGGCTGGCGGCTGCCGGAAGCCGAAATGATCGCGGCGCTGCCGCGCGTGGTCGCGGCCCTGTCCGCGGAATCCCTCCTGCCCGCCGCCGAGGGGATCATGACCACCGATCGCTATCCCAAGGTGCGCAGCGCGGCGGTGGGCGGCGGCCGGATCGTGGGGTTCGCGAAGGGCGCGGGCATGATCGAGCCCCACATGGCCACCATGCTCGTCTACATTTTGACCGATCTGGCCGTGCCGCGGGACGCGCTGCGGGCGATGCTCGCCCGGGCGGTGGACGTCTCGTTCAACTGCATCTCGGTCGACAGCGACACGAGCACGTCCGACACCGTCGTGGCGGTCTCGTCGGCCCGCCGGCCGTGCCCGGACCTGGCGGCGTTTGAAGCCGCGCTCACGACCGTCTGCCGCGACCTCGCCGAGGACGTCGTCCGCAACGGCGAAGGCGTGCATCACGTGATGCGCGTGCAGGTGACGGGGGCGCCCAGCCCGGCCCTGGCCCATTCACTGGCCAAGGCGATCGTGAACGCGCCGCTGTTCAAGTGCGCGGTGGCTGGCAACGATCCGAATGTCGGCCGGCTCATCCAGGCGATGGGCAAGCACCTGGGAGCGCAGGCGCCGGATCTTGATCTGTCGCGGCTGCGCGCGGCGCTCGGCGGCATCGAGATTTTCGCCGGGGGCAGCTTCCAGCTTGATCCCGCCAAGGAGAAGGCACTCGTGGCCCACCTGCGCGCGACCGAACTCTACGCCAGCGCCCCGCCCGTCAAAGGCGTCTTCACGCCGCCGGTCGATTTCCCGGCCCACGAGCGCTGCGTGGAAGTCGAGGTCGACCTCGGTGCCGGCGCGGCCGCCGCGACGGTCCTGGGGGCGGATCTCACGCACGAATACGTAAGCGAGAACGCGGATTACCGCAGTTAGGAGTGGGCGGCACCCAGCCGCGGTACCGGGAGGCTTGGCACGGGCGCATCCATCTTCCTACGCTTGGCGCTCATGAAGTCGCTCCTCTTCCCGCTCCTGGCCGCGTCTGCGTTTCTCGTCCGGCCCGCGCGCGGGCAAAGCCAGTTCGAGGTGCTGGTGCTGGCCGTGCCGGAGAAATGGCACCGCGCCTGCATCCCGGTCGCGCAAAAGTCCTTCGAGCAGATGGCCCGGCTCCATCAGTTCGGCCTCACGTGGTCGACGGAGGCTGCGGTGCTCGAGGGCGACCTGAAGAAATACGCGGCGATCGTCTTTCTGAACACGCCGAGCGAAGCGTTGAACGACGCGCAGCGGCGGCAATTTGAGGCCTACATCCACGGCGGCGGCGGCTGGGTCGGCGTGCACATGGCGGTGGCGACAAAGCGGGAATGGCCGTGGTACGAGCGTCTCGCCGGCCGCTCGTTCCGGATCCACCCCTATATCCAGACCGCCGTCCTGCACGTGACCGACCGGAACTTCCCGGCGACCATGCCCGTCCCCGAGCGCTGGATCTGGACCGACGAATGGTATGAGTTCGACGACGCGCTCGTGCCCGACCTGCACGTGGTCCTGACCGTGGACGAGTCCACCTACGATCCCCGGAAGATCTGGCCGGACCAGAAGGCCAACGGCATGGGCGCATTCCATCCCATCGCCTGGTATCACACCTTCGAAGGCGGGCGCAGCTTCGTGACCGCTCTCGGCCACATTCCGGAGGCCTACCAGGACCCGACCTTCCTCGCCCACCTCTAC
>JBAIXJ010000448.1:0-1925 GCA_037916645.1 Opitutales bacterium
AGGCCGGCGACGGCCGCCACCCACTCGCCCCGGAGACCCCCGCGGATCGCCACCGCGGCCGGCACCGCCAGGCACGCGAGGTAGCCCAACGTCTGGGCCGCGCCGAGGAGATCGCTGCGAGCGTGCAGCCGTTTCAGCGTTCCGGGCGGAAGCGGGGTGCGGTACCACTCGATGCTCCGCGACTTCCGGGCCGCGGCGGTGAACTCGCCGAGGGGCGGCTCCACGGTCAGCGGGCCGACGGGGGCGGGGGAGGCGGGGTGGCTCATCGTGGGCAATCTAGCACGGCCGCGCCGGTTTGACTTTCGCGCCGGATTCGCGATACGAAATCGAACATGCCCCGGCGCGACGACTGGCTGCACCACGCCAAGCTGATCCTGCCGCTGGACGTGCCGGGGCTGCCGGGGCCGCTGCAGCTCGGCCGCTACAATCAGACCGCGGCGCACGCGGCGCTCGACGCCCACCGGCACGAGGGCGCGATCGAGATCTGCCTGCTCCTGCGCGGCCGGCAGACCTACGTCGTGAATGGGCGCGCCTACGAAATGAAGGGCGGCGACGTGTTTCTCACCTTCCCCGGCGAGGTGCACAGCACCGGCGCGCGGCCGCAGGAAAAGGGCGTGCTGTACTGGCTGATCCTGGGCCTGCCGCGGCGCGGTGGCGCCCTGCCGGGGCCCGGCGGCGCCGCCCTCGCGCAGGCCCTGCGCCAGCTGCCGCGGCGCCATTTCGCGGGCGACTGGCGTCTGCAGGAGCACTGCGACGCGATCGTGCGCCTGCAACTCGGACCGCCGGATCCCCTGCGCGCCGCCGCGACCTGGCATCACGTTTCGGGTTTTCTGCTGCGGGTGGTCGGGCTCGCCTGCGCGGATGACACCACGCGGCGGCCGGCGTCGCTCCGGCCCGTGCTCGATCACATCGACCGGCACCTCGACCAGCCCCTGCCGCTGCCGGAGCTGGCGGCGAAGGCCGGCCTTTCGCTCCCGCGCTTCAAGGCGCGCTTCAAGGACGAGCACGGCGTGCCGCCGGGGGAGTATGTGATGCGGGCCCGGGTGGCGCGCGCCCAACAGTTGCTTCGGAACACCAACCTGCCGATCACCCAGATCGCCTTCCCCCTCGGCTTCCCGTCGTCCCAGTATTTCGCCACCGTGATGAAGCGCTATCTGCGGCAGACCCCGCGCGCGCTGCGCCAGCGGCGGCCCTAGGAAATTTCGCGCGTTTGGCCGCCGGCGGACCGGTCGTCGTCGCGGGGAATAACCGATTGACCGCCCGCGCCGCCACGCTCGAATGGCCCGCATGAAGAACACCTTTCTTTTTGCCGCGCTCAGTCTCATGGCGGGCGCGCGCCTGACGGCGGAGGCAACGCCCCCCTCGCCTCCGGCCGCCTGGGATCCGGCGTTTTTTCAGCACTGTGCGTTTGTGAGCGTGGATGTCCAGGAGTCCGGCCCCCGCAACCACATCACCGAGGAGCAGGTGCCCAAGCTGTGGAAGACGATGGGCTTCACGGCCGCCGACGTGAACGCCGCCACCGATTATGCCTTTGACGTGGCCTATCCCAATGCGCGCCGCGTGGCCGACGCCTGTCGGACGCTCGGCCTGCCGATGATCTTCATCCACTGGGGTTGCCTCTTCCGTGACGGGATGGACCTGGATCCGTCCGTCCGCCAGGAGTTCCTCGGCCAGTACGGCCCGGACTACGACAAATGGGGGAACCACATCGGTGATCCCATGGCCCGGCCGGCGGCGTTCTACGGCGTTCGCGCGGGCGATTACGTGCTCCCCAAGGCGGGCCAGGACGCGTTTACGTCGTCGAATCTGAAGAACGTCCTCACAAATCTGGGGGTGAAGAACATCGTCTTCGTCGGCGGCCACACCGGCGCCTGCCTGGGCAACACCGCCAAATCCGCGAAGCGTCTCGGCTTCCGCATGCTCTG
>JBAIXJ010000449.1:0-1843 GCA_037916645.1 Opitutales bacterium
GCGATCTGAAGTACCTGGTCGGGTCGGGCATCCTCCTCGTCGGGCTCTGGTTCGTCTACCGCAGCTTCTATGCGATGCGCATCCCGGAGGACATCGCCGACGACGCCGCGGTGAAGGCCGAGATGAAAGAGTTCTGAGCCACGTCCCGTGTCCCCCGCGGGGCGCGAGGGACGCCTGTCATCCTCCGCCAATCCGATAGCGCAGCGTGGTCTCGAAGCCCCGCACGACCAGCTCCGCCGGCTGCGTGCCGGTGCGATAGGCGATCTCATCGACGAAGTCCAGGCGCTGGCCGCCCAGAATCTCGTAGGAGCCGTCGGTGTCGCGAGTCGCCGGGTAGAACAGGTGCGACTCGCCGCTGATCGTCTGGCCCTTGGCGTCAAGCAAGGTAACCTTCACGGCGGTCGCATTGATGGCGTGCCACGCCTCCCCGCCGTCATTGCGGAAGGAAATCGGGACCCGCATCAGGCTGGTTCTTTCCTCCAACGCAGCGCCGCTGCTCCACGCCTTCGCCGCGGTGGTCGACTGCACCATCAGCGCGATCCTGGGCCCTCCGCTGTAGTACCATTGTCCGAACGACACCGTGGCGCCGTCGGCCGGTTGCGTCGCCGTCGCCGCGCCAGTGGCGCGCGCGGGCCGTCCCGCCGCCCCGATGGTCCTGTCCGCGGATGCTGTGCTCACTGGTGCCGTGCTGGCCGGTGCGATCGTTGCCGCCGGCGTCGTGCTGCTCGAAGCAGACGTGCCGGCGGGTCCGGTAGCGTCCGATGCAGCTGCTCCCCCTGGAGTGGAACCGCCAGACGAGCCGGTGCCAGCCGGCGGAGTATTCTCGGAAGATCCGGTCCCTGGCGACGCGACGCCGCCTGGAGAGGCTGACCCCGGCGGCGCCGGGTTGGTGTCGGCGGTGATCCCGCCGTCCGTGATGATCCACTGCATCCTGCCGGCCTCAATCGTGACCTCTTCGAGCGGCGGGTCGCTGGTATTGGCTGGGTCCGTCGTCTCCGGCACCACCTGTTTGACCGCGGTAATCAGCCCATCCTCAAAAACCACCCAATAGAACGTCTCTATGGTGCCGTCGCCGGTGGGATTCGGACGATAAAACCGAAGGTTACCCTTGGCCACTGCTCGGCTTAACATTCCCTGAATGAGCAGAGGACTCGCCCGATCAATTCGTTTCCGGATCATGAACGACCAAGTCTTGTTCGCACCCTGCCCCGGGGCGATCGACTGCTCGTAATAGCGAACTTCGATGGAGTCCTGCCGACCGAGCGATTTTTCCGAGCTCTCCCCCTTCACGTATTGACCATTGAGATTCAGGTAAAGGTTGACCGTTCGGGTACCAGAGCCGCACACCAACGGTGATATCGCTGCGATCGCCGGCAGCAGAACGACCATCAGCAGCAGGCGCACGGGGAAGGCACGGCGGGCGAGACGCAGGAAGGCAGGGTGAAGCGTAGCATTCATTATGGCCGATGGGTTGAAGCGGACTCCATGGAGCCCGGCTGGCAGCGGTCGCCAACCGCATGCCGTTCAGGTCGGGCCGGGCGTTACCCGGACGATGACAACGGACCGCGTCGGCGGCAAGGGAAACTCCGACACCCGAAAGGATTCTCTGTTTTCAAACTCAGGCGGCAATGGCGCCGCCATCGGCTAACAGGTGCCATTCGGGCCGCGAGGCGGCATCGCTTGGGCGTCGCCGCTCAGCCCCTCGCCTGGTACCGCGCGCTCCAGGATCGACAATGTTCTTGGTAACGCATACCAAGATCCGCAACGGGTCCGACCCGCCGTCCAGCTTTTGCCCCCTTTTCCGCCTGCCGTCCGGCTCGTAAGTTTCGTGGCGTCTCCCCGC
>JBAIXJ010000450.1:0-2785 GCA_037916645.1 Opitutales bacterium
CGCCGCCGGGGCTCTGGGTCGAGGGCCCGACGGCCATCAAGATCGGCGACGAGTACGTGGTCTATTTCGACGCCTACATCGAGAAGCATTACGGCGCGATGCGGTCGCGGGACCTGAAAACCTGGGAAGACGTGACCGCCCGGATGACGTTTCCGGGCGAGGGCACGCCGCTGCGCATGCGCCACGGCACCGTGATCGCCGTGCCCAGGGAACTCATCGCGCGCCTGGAGTCCGCCACCCGGGACTGATCCGGGTCGCGTCCGAATCCCCTCTGCCGTCCCAAGCGATGTCAACTATTAGTTGACATCGTTGGGGGACGAGCGAGCGGAGGGGGACAGGGAAGCGAAGGGATGGATGCTTTCGAGGCGGCGCGGAGAAGGCGGCGGAAGGCAAGGATCGGCGGAACGTGGGGATCGGCGGAGAGAAGATCCGCCGCGCGCCGCCGTCGGGGGCGGCGACTGGGGCAGCCCGCCGGCCCGGGCGGCGAGGCTCGGCCTTGTTCCCGCCGAGACGGGGAGAGGTCGGTGGTTTCCCCGGCGGCGGCGGCCCGGCGAACGGCGCGGGCACGCCGGTGTTGCCTTCGTGCGCGGCGGTTGGAGAGAATCGGCGCCTTCCCATGCCGTGCGCACCGGCCCAGCAAAAAAACCCATCCCCGCCATGCCTGCTCCCGCCCGAATCCCCTCCGTGTTCGCCGGCATTTTGCTGATGGCCGCCGGCGCCATCGCCCTGCGCAGTTCCGCGGCCGACCGCGTCCGCCCCGAGTGGCAGGACGAGACGGCGTTGCACGCCGGCACCGAGGCGCCGTTTGCCACGATGGCGGTGTTTCCCACGGAGGAAGCCGCGCGCGCCGTGCGGCGCGAGGCGTCGCCGTACTTCCTCTCGCTCGCGGGAGAGTGGAAATACCACTGGGTGCCGCGACCGGCCGACCGCGTGCCGGGGTTTTGGCGGCCGGCGTTCGACGACGCGGCGTGGGGCAGCATCCCGGTGCCGTCCAATGTCGAGATCCAGGGCCACGGCATTCCGATCTACACCAACATCACCTACCCGTGGAAGGTCGTGAATCCACCGCTGATTGCGGGCGACTCCAATCCGGTGTCCGCCTACCGCCGCACGTTCACCGTGCCGCCGGCCTGGCAGGGACGGGAGGTGTTCCTGACCTTCGACGGCGTCAACTCCTTCTTCTACCTCTGGCTCAACGGCGAGAAGCTCGGGTTCAGCAAGGACAGCCGCACGCCGGCGACCTTCCGCCTCACGCCGCACCTCCGGCCGGGCGAAAACCTGCTCGCGGTCGAGGTGTTTCGCTGGTGCGACGGATCCTATCTCGAGGACCAGGACATGTGGCGGCTCAGCGGCATCTTCCGCGAAGTCTATCTGTGGTCCACCCCGCCGCTGCAGATCCGCGACTTCGCTGTCAGGACCAATCTCGACGCGGTCTACCGCGACGCCGAGCTGAAGGTCGCCACCGAGGTGCGCAACCTCTCCGCGCAGCCGCAGGTCGTGAACCTCGAGGCCGCCCTGGTCGATCCGGCCGGCCACGAGGTCTGCCGGGCGCCGGCGGGCGGAGGAACGGTCGCCGCCGGAGCGTCGGCGACCTGGGAGTTCTCCCGTCCGGTCGCGAATCCCCTGAAATGGTCGGCGGAGACCCCGCAGCTCTACACCCTGTTTCTCACCGCCCGGGACGCAGGCGGCCGGGTGCTCGAGGTCATCCCGTGGCGCGTGGGCTTCCGCACCACCGAGACGAAGCACGGCCAGTTTCTGATCAACGGCCGGCCGGTGTTGATCCGCGGCGTGAACCGGCACGAGTGGGATCCCGACCTCGGCCAGGTCATGACGCGCGAGCGGATGATCCAGGACATCCGCCTCATGAAGCAGAACAACATCAACGCCGTGCGGACTTGCCACTACCCGGACGACCCCTGCTGGTACGACCTCTGCGACGAGTACGGCCTCTACATTCTGGACGAGGCCGACATCGAATCGCACGGCATGGGCTACGGCGACGTGTCGCTGGCCAAGAACCCGCTGTGGGGCCCGGCGCACCTCGACCGCACCGTCCGCATGGTCGAGCGCGACAAGAACCACGCCTGCGTCGTCGTCTGGTCGCTCGGCAACGAGGCGGGCTTCGGGGAGAACTTCGTGCGCGATTACCAGTGGATCAAGCAGCACGACCCCTCGCGGCCGGTGCATTACGAGGGCGACCGGAGCACGCAGGCGTCCGATTTCGTGTGCCCGATGTATCCCGAGCCCAAATCGGTCCGCAACTACGCGGCGCTGCCGCGGGAGAAGCCGTTCATCATGTGCGAATACGCCCATGCCATGGGAAACAGCAGCGGCGACATGCAGGCGTACTGGGATCCCATCTACAAAGGCGCGAAGCATCTGCAGGGCGGATTCATATGGGATTGGGTAGACCAGGGACTCCGGCAAAAGGAAGGCCCGTTGCCCTTGGCCCACTTTGCGAAAGTGAAACCTGGCGACAAGACCTTCTGGGCCTATGGGGGCGACTTCGGCCCGAAAGGCACCCCAAGCGACGATAACTTCTGCTGCAACGGTGTGGTGAGTCCCGATCGCGAGCCGCACCCCGGCTTCTTCTACGTCAAACACGCCTACCAGTACATACACTGCAAACCGGTTGACCTCGCGACGCGCACCATCGAAATCAAGAACTTCTACGATTTCCTAAACCTAAAAGACATCGCCGCCGGCCAGTGGCGCCTGAAGATGGACGGCAAACCGGTTCAGTCCGGCCTGCTACCGGAGCTGGACCTTGCCCCGGGGGCTACCC
>JBAIXJ010000451.1:0-5712 GCA_037916645.1 Opitutales bacterium
CGAGCGAAGCCGGGACACGAAACGAGCTTCGTCGCACGAACACCGTCCGTGGCGCGGCATCCTCGGTCGATGTCGCAATCGTGTGGCGGACCGGTCCGCATTGGAGGTAAAGCAATTTTTCGAGGCCGTCTTTGCGGACGGGCGTCGCGGTCAGACCGACAATCCTTCGACACGCGCAGGCCTTGAGCAGGTGCTCAAAGGTGACCGCCGGCACGTGATGGCATTCGTCTACGATGATCAAGCCGTAGCCTTGAAAGAGGGCCGCATGATCTTCGACACGGGTGAGGCTTGGCAGCATGGCGATGTCGAATTGGCGCGTCAGCCGGCGGGTCGGGCCGCGCCAGATGCCAATCTCCTTCCGCTTCTGCAGGCCGAGAAAACGCTCCGCTTCTTTGCGCCATTGATCGAGGAGCACTGTCCGGTGCACGAGCACGAGCGTCGATGTCTGGTACCGTGCGGCCAGCGCACATCCCATGACGGTCTTGCCGGCGCCGGGCGGTGCGCAAAGGACGCCGTAATCATGCTTCGCCATTAGCCGAACGGCGGCGGCCTGTTCGGGACGGAGTTCGCCATGGAAGGTCCACCTCAACCGATTGCCAGCCGGGCGCTCGTCTTGGACGGTGACGCTGGCGCCTGCGGATTCGAGAAGGGTCACTGCGTCCTGCATGGCACCCCGGGGCAACACGAGGCGATCAGGCTGAAGTTCACCGGCAAAGATGAACCGCGGGACGTTGTAGATCGCAAACCGCAGCCGAAGCTTCTGGTGGAAGATCGGGTTAGCGAGAGTCGCCAGCCGCTTGAGAGCGGCCAGCAAGGCGGGAGCAATCGTGCGCGGAATGTGCAGGCCCGAGTCAAGGCGCAGGTTGATGTTCCCTGAAATCATGCCCGGCTTGATGGCGGGGCGGGAAAGATCCAGCACGCGTTCGTCGTTCTCCAAAGCAAGGGCCAGGTCGTCACGCTGGCCCCGACCCGGCGCCGCCAGTAGAGACATTTGGCCAAGAAGGCGGTCAAGGTCACCCCGCGGGAGGCGGACAACGGCAGCCAGGAAGGACCACTGGTCCGAATACGGGCTCATCTCATCGTCGAGAAAGACGGTGTTTCCGACCTTCCGGGGTCCGCCCGCCAACGGCAGGGCAATGAGATTGCCGAAACCACCTCTTGGCATGGTGTCCTGGTTGGGAAATAGGCGGTCGTATGCGCTCAGACTCAAGGTCGGGCACGCCGCAGACGCCCTTGCGAGCAGCAACGTTCCCAATTGCCGGGCCAGTGTCGCCGGTACGGGCTCGGAAAAGAAGATCCAAGCATGGGCACCGTTACCCGATCGCGACCGCTCGACGGCAACGCCCACCCTTGCTACCCGAGCCGCGTTTCGGTAAGCCGTGACATTTTCCTGCCAACCGTCGCCGTCGAAATCCGCGGCCAGGAAGATGCATGAATCGTCCGGCCGCAGCGCATAAACTCCGATGGCTTGGCGACCCCGAAGGTGAGCTTCTACCACACTCTCATCCAATGGCAGGTAATGCTTACCGGATATTCCGCTTTGGCCGTAGTCAATCGCAGGTGAGTAGCCCTTTCTCCCGGTGCCCGCGTTTTCCCAGTAGCGTGGACAGACATCGCGGCGAGCGCCAAAGAGTTCGAGGAAGAGCGCAACCTTGTCCTCTGCCCGCGTCGGAGACGGGCGCCCTGTTCCACCCGTGCCGTGGTGGAGGAGGGACAGCGGCGCGGATTGAAGCTCCTCCAGTTCCTTTTCCTTGGACTCCTTCTGCGCCTGCAACTCCTCGATCTGCCGTCGTAGCGCCGCGATCTTGTCAGTGCGGACCGCTGTCGCGCTTTGCGCTCCGGTGGGCCCGGCCACGTTGGGGGCCGGAATTTCCCTTTGATGCTCTGGGCGGCTGTCCATGACCGAAACAATTACCGCGGCGCTTGCCGGCATCACGGTGGTGCAGGAATGCTACGGCGCGAGAATTTCCCTATGACAGCCTCGGACAACGTACCACAGATGACTCGCCGTATTCGCGTCTCACAAGTCGAGCGCGTGGCGAATCGCAACCTTGATCTGGTCGAATTGCTCGGGAGTCACCTGCCCCAATCGGCGCAACAGCTTCTCGTGGCCAACTGCAACCAAACCCTGTACATTTGCCCAGGAGTCGCTCTGAAGGTACCTTGGGCGGCCGATTGCCACCTCGTAAGGTGAACCACGGTTTTTCGTGGTAATGGGTACGGCCAACGCCAAGGCCCGGGGCGGATCGGGATCGTCCCGGGAAACGATCACCATGGGGCGCGTCTTTGCCACCATGCCGAGATCCACCAGGTATACCTCGCCCGGCTTGGGGATCATCGGTCAATCTCCTCCATCACGGCGCCGTAATGCATGTCCGAGGGCAGAACGTCACTGTTGTCGTCGATGTTCACGGGGAAGGGGATGCCCCGCCGGTGCTCTATCTGGGCATAGAGCATGTTCACGGCCTGGGTCGGCGTGACGCCCAGCTTTTCGAGGATTTTCTCGACCTTCGCTTTGCGGCGAGGATCGATGCGCGCCCGGAGGATGGTGGTTTGCTTCATGACACAAAGAGAGCCCAATCGTGCCTTCGCGTCAAGGTCTGCACCTTTGTGCGTCCTCTGGGGGAAGGGCTGATCGCTCCCGAGCCTGTTGCGCAGCCCCATCCCAGGGTACCCGCTAGAGAAGTCCAGACGCTCCTTTTCTGGATCGATCCGGCTAGAGGCAAGAGCATCCGACGGCAGGTCGCGCATTCGTATGACGGTGAGCGCCGACCGCGGTAAGGCACGTCGAGGGATCTCGCCCGCCTCAAGGTTCTCATCGGACAACCAACGCGTCGATGGCGACCGGACCACCGCGGCGGTGGACGATGGCGATGGCATGTTGGCCGCGAGAGAGGCCGGTGGTCTCGAATACGACCTGTTGGGCCTGCCGGGCGCCGCCGGTGGACAAGTCGATCAATCCTCCGGGGTGACCGTCGACCGAGACTTCGATCGATCCGGCGCCCGGCTCCCGGGGGGCGACGACGGCGACACCCGTGCCGCTGAACGAACAGCTCCACTCAGCGCCGGGCGTCGCGCTGATCGTGAGGTCGTTGTTGAAATCGCCCGTGCCGAGATTGCACCGGCGGATCCAGCCCGGATAGCGCGCGCCGGGGTCGTCGTCGTTGAACCAGCCCTTGTCATGCGTGATGCGGAGGACGCGACAGTTCGAGGCGAGGGTCTGGTCGGCGATTCCCGGCAGCGGCGGCACCGGCCCGGCGGGAGTCACCGTCAGTCCGTGCTCGTCTTGCACATACGCGCACGCGACGTTCGACCCGAGGAGCTCGACCTGGGAAACATGACCGAGCGTGGCCCCGCCGGTCCGCAGGGCGGGGAGCACAACCGGACCGCCGGGCCAGTTCAGGATCGCCGCGTAAACGCGACCTTCGTTCCGCGTGTAGCAGACGGTATTCGCCTCCTCGCCGCACACTTCGAACGGGCGGGAGCCGTAGACCGCCTCGCCGTTGAGCTTCAGCCAGGCGCCAATGTCCCGCGCGATCCGGATCAGGGCCGGATCGAGATCGCCGCGGCCGTGCTGCGTGAGGTTGAGCAACATCGTGCCGTTGCGGCAGACGTTATCGAGCAGCAGCGCGACCACCTGCCGGGCGCCCGGATATTCCTGTCCGGCATCGTAGTGCCAGGGCGCGATCGTGGTCTCCGTTTGGAACGAATACGCCATGATCTCCGGTTCGATGACCATCTCGCTGCTCTTGACCAGCGATCGTTCCACGACCGGAACCAGGTCCGGCGCGTTCTGGAAGCTGTTGTAGCGGCCGCCGACGCCCTTGAGGTTGAGCACGACTTCCATCTCGCCGCCGTGCCATTGCAGGGACTTGTTGTAGAAATTGGCGGCGAGCACCGGTCCGAGGAACCCCAGCCCCATGTGCACGCCAAGGTCGATCTGGGAGTCGCCGGCATGCTCGTCGAAGTAGATGATGTCGGGATGGTATTTCGTGAGCGCGTCGTCGACGCGCCACATGAACTGGTTGGCGAACGGCGAGTGCAGTGGATCCTCACTGCGGTGCGGCGGACCGTAAAGGTCGACCGGATCCAGGCCCTCCCACCATTTTCCCTTTCCGTCGCGAATGGTCTGCAGCGCGTCGTAGGGCACGCCTTTCATCGGGCCTTGCTGGTCGCTCGTGTAGCGCACGGGCATGAACTGCCCCCAGGTTCGCGCCGGCGTATTGTGAAAGCCGATGCCGAAGCGCAGGCCGTGTTCGCGGGCGACCTTGGCCCACATGCCGACGATGTCCACCTTCGGCCCGACCCGCACCGAATTCCACGGCTGGAACCGCGAATCCCAGTTGTCGAAGTTGTCGTGGTGCACGCCCATCGCCATAAAGTAGCGAGCGCCCATCTCGGCGTAGAGCGTCATCAAGGCCTCTGGGTCCCAGCGGTCGATCACCCAGTTGTGGCAGAGGTCCTTGTAGCCGTAGACCGAGGGATGGCCGAAATGCGCGACGTGGTAGTTGTATTGGCGGCTGCCCTCGAGGTACATGCCGCGCGCATACCAGTCGCCCTGTTCGGGCATCGATTGGGGATCCCAGTGCGACCACGCGCCGAACTTCGCGTCGCGCCACCACTCCGGAACGGTGTAGCGGCGGCTGATCGCCTGCCAATCGGGCGCATAGGGTCCCGGCGCGACCGGCAGCGGCGGCAGATTCCAGATGTCCGGCGGCAGGCCCAGATCGCCGTCGCCGACGGCGATGCGGTCGACGCTGACGGCGAGGCCGGGCGTTGACGGAGAGATGACCAGTGTCGCCCCGGCGGGAATCGCCAGGGGCACGATCGCCTCGAGAAACGAACCGGTGAGAGCTCCGGACGAGTGGACGTTCACCGGGCGGACCGCCCGGTGGTTGATCGTGACGCCGAGCGCGCCGACGGATTTCGAGGCGTAACGAATCGCCAGTGTGCCGGCGGCGGGCAGGTGGGTGAACCGAATGGCTTGACCGTTTCCGCTGAGCTTCACCGCAGCTCCGCCCGAAGCGTCCGGATCGGCCACGGCGGCGGCCGCCCCGACGCGCTCGGCGGCTTCGGCCTCGTAGGTTCGCGTCGGAGCCGCGCCGGATGCGGCCAAGGCCGATCCCCGGAGATGAAGCGGCGCGGGACCCTGCGGGACGTTGCCCGGAATATCGGCGTGGACGAAAAGGCCGTCCGACGCGAGAGCGAGCGGTTCGGTCTTGTCGCGCCACACATGGCGGTAAATGCCGGCGCCCTCGTAGAACCAGCCCTCGAACTTCGTGACGTCGACGCGCACGGCGATGGTGTTGGCGCCGCCAAGATTCACCGCGGCCGTGATGTCTTCGTGGAACGGCGAATAGCCGCTCTCGTGGTGTTTCACGAGCCAACCGTTGACCCACACCGTGGCGTCGCGGTACACGCCGTCGAAGGTCAGCCAGATGCGGCGGCCCTCGTCAGAGGCGGGCAACGCGAACGAGCGGCGATACCAGGCGACGCTGGTTTGCGGATAACGCGGGCCGAGCGGCTTGTAGCCGTGATTGCGATCGGCGGCGGGATCGAAGGGCAGCTCGATGGCCCAGTCGTGCGGCACCTGAACGGTGCGCCGGGCGTGATCGTCGAACGCGGCGGCGGCCGGTCCGTCGCTGGAGCCCGCCTTGTCGAGATGCAGCGCGTCGGGCCAGTCGTCGCCCAGGTGGAATTTCCAGCCGCGAT
>JBAIXJ010000452.1:0-2606 GCA_037916645.1 Opitutales bacterium
TTCCCCTACCAGCTCATCGACTGGTTCTGGTATGAGCCGATGAACAATCCGAAGGCCGACCTCACCAAACCCGCGGCCCACGTCGACATCCCCGGTCTGATCGCGTTCGCCCGGGAGCGAAATGTCCGGCTGCTGCTCTGGATCGACTCGCACGATCTTTCGCGGCAGGGCTTCGAAAAAGTGTTCACCCAGGTCGCCGCCTGGGGGTTTGCCGGCGTGAAGATCGACTTCATGAACAGCGACAGCCAGGAGACCGTGCGCTGGTATGCCGACGTCCTCGCCGCCGCCGCCGGCCACCACCTCATGGTCGACCTGCACGGCGCCTACAAGCCGACCGGCCTCGCCCGCACCTGGCCGAACCTCATCACGCAGGAGGGCGTCCTCGGCAACGAATACAACAAGATCCGACCCGGAGCCTGCACCACCGGGCACACGATCACGCTGCCCTTCACCCGCGGCCTGCTTGGGCCGATGGATTTCACGCCCGGCGGCTTCCTGAATCGAACGGCGGCTGACTTCAGGGTCACCGCGCCCGCCCAGGTCATCGGCACGCGCGCCCGCCAGCTCGCCGAGACGGTCGTGTATTTCAGTCCGTTGCTCTGCCTCTGCGACAGCCCGGCGAACTACCGCGGCCAGCCGGGGGTCGAGTTCTTCCGCGGGCTGCCGACCGTCTGGGACGACACCGTCGTGCTGGCGGCCGAGGTCGCCCGGCACATCGTCATCGCCCGCCGGTCCGGTACGCGCTGGTATCTCGCCGCGATGAACGGCGAGGCCCCGCTGACGCTGCGGGTGCCGCTGAAGTTCCTCGGCGCCGGCCGCTGGCAGCTCCGGGCCTTCGCCGACACCGCCGAATCAGCCGCCCAGCCGGAGAAGATTTCCGACACGACCACGAGTGTGTCCGCGACGGACACGATCGAACTCACGCTTGCTCCGGCCGGCGGCTACGCCGCCGAGCTTTCGCCGCGTTGATTCCCCGAATCATCTCCCGGTGCAACCGGCCGTCAACGAAGGTACTTCACCATGAGAAACACACTGCTGGCCGTCGCCGCCCTGGCGCTCCCCGGTCTGCTCGCTGCCCAGGACCGCCACGACCCCTACCAACCGACCTTCGCCTCGCTGGAAAAGGCGCGCCCGGTGCCCGAGTGGTTCATGGACGCGAAATTCGGCATCTACTTCCATTGGGGCGTCTACTCCGTGCCGGCGTTCGCCAACGAATGGTATCCCCGGACGATGTATATCGCGGGATCACCCGAGAACCGCCACCACCTGGAGACCTACGGCACGCTGGCCGAGTGGCCCTACGACCGCTTCATCACCGGCGGCCGCGACAAGCAGGGACGCTGGGTGCAGTTCGCCCCGAAGCTCAAGTCGGCGGGCGGCCACTTCGATCCCGACGAGTGGGCGCAGTTGTTTGCCGATGCCGGCGCCAGGTTCGCGGGGCCCGTGGCCGAACACCACGACGGCTTCTCGCTCTGGGCCAGCAAGGTCAATCCCTGGAACGCGAAGGACCTGGGGCCGCACCTGGACCTGGTGCGCCTGCTGACCGACGCGATCCGCCGGCATGGCATGAAGGTCTTCCTGTCGATGCACCACGCGTTCAACATCACCGGCTACTACAGTGCGGTGCCGCCCACCGACGATCCCAAGCGGCAGATCCTCTACGGGCAGCAGGGCAAGGAGAAGAACGAGGCGCTGTGGCTCGCCAAGCACAAGGAGATCATCGACGGCTATCGCCCTGACATCGTCTACCAGGATTTCAACCTGCACCTCATCTCCCCGCCGGTCCTGCTCGGGTTCCTGGCCTACTATTACAACCAGGCCGCAACCTGGAACAAGGAGGTCGTCGCCACCTTCAAGGACGGCCTGAACACCAGGTGCGCCGTCCTCGACTACGAGCGCGGCGGCCCGCCGGACATCACCGACAATTATTGGCTGACCGACGACGCCATAAGCTCCTCGAGCTGGTGCTATACCGAGGGACTCAGCTATTACTCCGTGCGGCAAATCCTGCACGGCTTCATCGACCGCATCAGCAAGAACGGCAACCTGGTGCTCGACATCGCCCCGCAAGCCGACGGCACGATCCCGCAAGCGCAGAAAGACATTCTCCATGCCATGGGCTCCTGGCTGCACAAGTATGGCGAGGCCATCTATGCCACCCGGGCGTGGGTTCGCTACGGCGAGGGTCCGACCAAAATGGGCGCCGCGCACGGCGTCATGGGGCCGCCCCGCGCGGGCACCGCCCGCGACATCCGTTACACCCGCTCGAAGGACAACTCCACCCTCTACGCGATCATGCTGGGATGGGAGGACGGGCAGACGGGCATCGATCTCTCCCTGCTCTCCTCCGGGCGCATCGACGGCACGAAGTTGAAGTCGGTCGAGCTGATCAACGGCGCGGCCGGCAACTACCTGCCGCTGCCGTTCGCGCAGGACGAAAAAGGCCTCCACATCAAGCTGCCCGCGCGCTCCTTCGCCGAGCTGGCGTACGTGCTCAGGCTCCGCTTCGACGGCGGCATCCCGGCGTTCGACAACTTTGCGGACCTCGATGCCTCGCACTACTATCATCTCGTCCCGGCCGGCGGTTCCGGCGACCTCGTCCTCGG
>JBAIXJ010000453.1:0-11444 GCA_037916645.1 Opitutales bacterium
AACAGGAGCGTGACCAGCTCCGCCAGCAGGCTGGCGCCGCGGCGCAGGGCGCACGGGCGGACACGGAGCGCTTGCAGCAGCAGGTGACGGACCTCACCCAGCAACTGGCGGCGGCGAAGTCGGGTCAGGCCGACGCGGCGAAGCTCACCGCCCAGTTTACCGAGGCCAGCCAGCGGGCCGTCCAGCTGCAAAAGGACGCGGACGCCAACGCGGGTCGATTGGGCGACACGCAGGCCAAGCTGGAGCAGGCGCTCGCCCAGCTCGACGCGGCGAAGAAGACCGCAGCAGCGAGCGAAAACCGTTCCAAGGACCTGGAGCGCCTGAATGACCAGCTGGCGGCCGCGACCCAGCAACGCGATGCCCTCCAGACGGAGCTCGCAACGGCCAAGGAATCCGCCGCCGGCCTCACGGCCCAGGTGCAGCAGTTGACCGCCGAAAAGACCGCCCTCGCCGGGAGCAGCCAGCAGAATCAGGCGGTGGCCGCCCGGGCCGCCGACCAGGAGAAACAGCTGGCCGCGCTCAAGACCGAGAATGCGGGCCTCACCGATCGCATCCGCGGGCTGATGGCGGAGCACGACCGTCTTGCGGGCGCGGCCGCCCAGGCGGACAAGGTTGCGCCGCAGCTGACCGCACTGCGCACCGAGCTGAAGAATGCGCAGGATGAGGCCGCCCGGTTGCGCCAGCGGAACGACACGCTCGCCGCCGCAAACCAGCAACTGGAAAGCCGCAGTCAGGGCCGGGCCGACGCAGCCCGGCAGCTGGAGGAGGCGCAGGCGACCATCGCCAGCCTGCAAAAGGAGAACGCCGGGCTGAAGGCCGAGCACGATTCCCTTGCGTCGCGTCTGGTCGCGGCCACCGCCGCGCCGGCCGTCGCGGCCCCGGCGGAGGATGTCACCCAGCTGAAGGCGGACCTCAAGCGGGCCGAGGAAAAGGTCGAGATGACGGTCCGCAGCTTCGCCCTCACCGAGCAGGAGAATGAGAAGCTCAAGGCGCAGATCGCCCAGGCGCAGGACTCGACGCAGCGCGCCGCCACCGCCGAGGCCGCGCTGGCGAAGGCGCAGCAGGATCTGGCGGGCGCGCGCGAATCCGCGGATCACAGCGCCGGCGAGGCCGAGTCGCTGCGGACGCAGCTGGCCAGCGCGTCCCAGAGCGGCGCGAGCAGCAGCGCCGAGGTCACCCGGCTGAACGGGGAACTGGCCCAGGCGCGCGACGCCGCCACGAAGGCCTCCGCCGAGGCGGCGTCCCTGCGCGAGCTCGTGCGCCAGACGCAGAACACCAACGGCAGTCTCGCGCTCGAGAATTCACGGCTGCGGACCGCGCTGGCCGTGGGCCCGGCGGCCGCATCGGCTTTGACCGCCACGCAGCCGCCGACTCGTCCGGCCGCCGTGGTCACCGCCCCGGCGCCGGCCCCCGCCGCCACGGCTGCGCCGCCGGCACCGCGGACGCACCGGGTGGCCTCGGGCGACACGCTGTCGCGGATCAGCAGCCGCTATTACGGCACCGCCACGCGCTGGCAGGACATCTACAACGCCAACCGGGACAAGCTCCGCAGTCCGGACGTCGTGCCCGTGGGCGTGGATTTGCGGATCCCGTAGGCATCTGCGGTCCAGCCGGGGTGGGCGGGCCAGGTGCGCCCGCCGGCGCCCGGACGGGATGCGGTGGACGATTGATTTGGATCAAGGCCGGAAGGCGGACGGCGTGCTAGGGTGACGGCAGAAAGGAATCTGCCCGCCATGAATGCCGCCTGCACCCTTCCGGCCGCCAATGTTCGCGAGATGTTCCTCGATGTCCGCGGCCTGGCCCCGCCCGAGCCGATGCAGCGCGTGCTCGAGGCGCTCGCGCAGCTGCCACCCCGGGCCGCGCTGGTGGTCCGGATTCACCGGGAGCCGTTGCTGCTGTTTCAGCTGATCGACCCGGACGGCTGGAGCCGGTCGAGCCGTGAACTGGCCGCGAACGACTGGCAGATCTGCATCTGGCGGGGGGCGCGGGATGGATGAGATGCCGGAACCGCTGCCGGCGCGCGTCGCCCGCCTCGTCCTGCCGCGGGAGCACGGCAGCTGGTCGCTGGCGCTGGAGCCGCTGGCCCTCGGCCTCATCGTGGCGCCGTCGCTGGCGGGGGTCGCCCTCGGGGTGGCGGTGGTGGGCGGCTTTTTCCTGCGGCGGCCGCTGAGACTCGTGCTGGGCGGCGGTTCCGACCCCCGGCGTTCCCTCGCCCTCGCATCCATCGCGGCTCTCGTCGGGGTCGCCTCTGGCGGCTTGGTGGTTGCGGCGCTGCGCGCGGGAACGGCCGCTCTCTGGCCCCTGCTGTTGGCGGCTCCCCTGGGGATTGCGTTTGCCTGGTGGGATGTGCGCGGCGAGGGACGCGAGGCCGTGGGCGAGGTGGCGGGGGCCACCGCGTTCGCCCTCGTACCCACGGCGCTGGCCACGGTAGCCGGGTGGCCGGCCCGCCCGGCGCTCGCGCTGGCCGCCGTCATGGCCGGCCGGTCGGTGCCGACCGTGATGACAATCCGCACCTACCTCCGGCGCAACAAGGGCCAGCCCGTGTCGAGGGTTCCCCCGTTGGCGGCCTCGGCCGCCGCCCTGGCCTTGTGCCTCCTCCTGGCCGGAGAACAGGGCGTCCCCTGGTCGGCCGCCGTGATGGCCGCGCTGCTGCTGGCGCGGGCCGTGGTCTTGCTGGTTCTCGTCCGCCCGCGGATCGCCGCCGGGCGGATCGGGATCGCAGAAGCGATTATCGGAGGTATATTAGTGCTGGTTGTCGCACTTGGTTGGTCCCGCTAATCCCCGCCCGCATTGATCCAGGTCAAGGCGCGGGGAGGCGCCGCGTGGCTATATTGCGGCGTCCAAATGAAAAGCCCGGCCTCAATCGCCATGAAGAACCGCAAGAAATCCCGCTACAGTTTCCTCGCGGCCAACAGCCTGCTGGCCCTTGGGGCCGCCGTTCTGGGGTATGCGCCGCTGCGCGCGCTGCTCACGGGCGCCGGCACCGTGGGCGCCATGGTCAGCGCGGCGTCGGCCGCTCCGGCGGCCGAGGCGCCCGCTCCTCCTCCGGCGGCGGCCCCCGCGGCCGCGGAAGCCAATGCCGAGGCTCCGTCGGCCGACCTCGGCACCGCGCGCGGCGTGGCGCCGACGCCCACCCTGCCGGTGGAGCAGGCGGTGCTCACCGCCCCGCCGCATGTGCCCCCGCCCATCACCCGGCGTTACGCGGCCAAGGTCATCGTGCACCTCGAGGTGCGCGAGGTCGTGAAGCGGCTGGCGGACGGCGTCGAATATCTTTTCTGGACCTTTGGCGGCACCGTTCCTGGAAGCTTCATCCGGGTGCGCGAGGGCGACGTGATCGAGTTCCACCTGGAAAACTCCCCCGGCGACAAGATGCCCCACAACATCGACCTGCACGCGGTGACCGGTCCGGGCGGCGGCGCGGCCTCGTCGTTCACCGCCCCCGGCCACAGCTCGCAGTTCACCTTCCAGGCGCTCAACCCTGGGCTGTTCGTCTACCACTGCGCCACCGCGCCGGTCGGCATGCACATCGCCAACGGCATGTACGGCCTCATCCTCGTCGAGCCTGCGGGCGGCCTGCCCAAGGTGGATCGCGAGTACTACGTGATGCAGGGCGAGGTCTACACGGCCGGGGCCTACGGCGAGGAGGGGCTGCAATCGTTCGACATGGCGAAGGCGATCGACGAGCGCCCGCCGTACGTGGTCTTCAACGGCGCAGTCGGCTCGCTCACCGGTGACAATGCGCTCACCGCCAAGGTCGGCGACACGGTGCGCCTCTTCGTCGGCAACGGCGGCCCGAACCTTGTGTCCTCCTTCCACGTCATCGGCGAGATCTTCGACACGGTCTACCAGGAGGGCGGCTTGGCGGTGGCGCAGCACAACGTCCAGACGACGCTGATCCCGGCCGGCGGCTCGACCGTGGTTGAGTTCAAGGTCGAGGTGCCGGGCACCTACGTCCTCGTCGATCACTCGATCTTCCGTGCCTTCAACCAGGGCGCGCTGGGCATGCTCAAGGTGAGCGGACCCGAGAACCGGCTGATCTACTCGGGCAAGGAGATTGACGCGGTCTACCTCGGCTCGGCCGCCGACGCCGGCACGGCGGCGGGGAAGCGCGAGGCCGAGCTCCAGGCCCAAATCGCCGAGGAGATCAAG
Organism: Opitutales bacterium; assembly: GCA_037916645.1. Taxonomy (GTDB): domain Bacteria; phylum Verrucomicrobiota; class Verrucomicrobiia; order Opitutales; family Opitutaceae; genus Fen-1467. The sequence goes on from JBAIXJ010000453.1 coordinate 4,150, forward strand.
ACCAACCCGAAGATCGCGTCGCTGACCAAGGAGGCGCAGATGGAGCGCGGCAAGCGCGTCTTCATGCAGACCTGCTTCGCCTGCCACCAGCCCGACGGCAAGGGCCTGCCGGGCATCTTCCCGCCACTCGCCGGCTCCGACTTCCTCGTCGCGGACCATGACCGCCCGATCCGCATCGTGACCAAGGGCCTCACCGGCCCGGTCACCGTGAAGGGCCAGACCTTCAATAACATCATGCCGCCGCAGGTGCTGACCGATCAGCAGATCGCCGACGTGCTCACCTACGTGACCAACAGCTGGGGCAACAGCGCGGCCCCGTACACCGTGGACGATGTCCGCCGCGTGAAGGCCGCCGAGGTTTCGCAATGATGCGGTGTAGGTCATATGGGTCCTATGCGCTCGCCGTGATCCTTGCGGCGAGGGCCGCGGCTGTGGCCGCCCCGCCGCCGCCGGGCATGGTGCTGATCCCCGCGGGCGAGTACGTGCCCCTGCTGCGGGAGCCGAGCGATCCGGCCCGCATCCCGGTGGCGGCCTTCTGGCTCGACGAACGGCCGGTCACCAACGGTGAATTCCTCGCCTTTGTGCGGGCGAACCCCCGCTGGCGCCGGTCGCTGATCGCGCCGCTGTTTGCCGACGGGCAGTACCTGGCGCGCTGGGCGGGCGACCTGGAGCCCGGACCGCGGGCTCCGGCGGATGCCCCCGTGGTGGAGGTGTCGTGGTTCGCCGCCCGCGCCTACGCGCGCTGGGCAGGCAAGCGGCTGCCGACGATCGCCGAGTGGGAGTGGGCGGCTGCGGCGGGTCTCCGCCGCGCCGACGGACGGCGGGAGCCCGGATTCACCGCCGCGGTCCTGGCGTGGTACGCGACGCCGGAGCCCGCCGTGTATCCCGCCGCGGGCTCGGGCCGCGCGAACCTCTACGGCGCCCGCGACCTGCTCGACCTGGTGTGGGAATGGGTCGACGATTTCAACACGGTGCTGATCAGCGGCGACAGCCGCGGCGCCGGCGGAACCGGGATGTTCTGCGGCGGCGCGGCGGCGAACAACCGCGACCCTTCCGACTACGCCGCCTTCATGCGCGCGGGTTACCGCAGCAGCCTGAGCGCCAGCTACACCGTCGCCAGCCTGGGCTTCCGCTGCGCCCGCGATGCGGAAGCCGCCGCCGGTATGCTCACGAAGGCCGATTCCCCGGCGCCCCGCCCCCCGGAGGGCGACCAAACCCGTTCCCCCTTTGCCCGACTGCCATGAACACACGAATCCTCGTTTCCCTTCTCATCCCCGGCCTGCTGGCATCGTCCGCGATTCTCCGCGGGGCGGATTGCTGCTGCTGCTCCGAGGCGCCAAAAGCCTCCGCGGCGGCCACGCCGCTGCCCGCGCGCTCGATCTATCAGCTCGACGCCGGCTGGACCACCGACGCGGGCGGCACGTTTCACCTCGCCGAGTTGCGCGGCCGGCCGGTCGTGCTGGCGATGTTCTTCACTTCCTGCGGCTACGCCTGTCCCCGAATCGTCGCCGACATGACGCGGATCCGTGAGACGCTGCCGGAGGGCGTGCGCAACCGGGCGATGTTCGTGCTGGTCAGCTTTGACGACGAGCGCGACACCGTCCCGATGCTGCACGCCTACCGGGAGCAGCACGAGCTGGCGTCCGCCAACTGGGTGCTGCTGCGCGGCGCGCCGGGCGACATCCGGGAGCTCGCCGCGGTCCTCGGCGTGAAGTACAAGCGGAACGCCGCCGGCATGTTCGAGCACTCCAACCTCATCACCGTGCTCAACGCGGACGGTGAGATCGTCCACCAGCGCTCCGGCCTGGAGGGCGGCCTGGCCGAGGCGGCCCGCGCGGTGGTGGCATCGAACTCGAAGTAGGTTGCGCCGCGTTGTTTTTTCCCAGCTCAACTGACATTGGAGGCACCATGAAAGGATCGATACCTGCAGTTGCATTCGCCGCGTTTCTCGGGCTGTTGGCCCTGACGCCGGCTGCGCGGGCCCATTGTGACACGCTGAACGGACCGGTCGTGCAGGCCGCCCGGGAGGCGTTGGCCAGGCGGGATGTCACGCCCGTGCTCAGGTGGGTCCACGCGGACGGCGAGGCCGAGGTGCGGGCGGCTTTCGCCCGCGCTCTCGCCGTGCGCGGGCTTTCGCCAGCGGCCGCCGAACTGGCCGATACCTATTTCTTCGAGACGCTGGTGCGGATCCATCGGGCGGGGGAGGGCGAGCCGTTCGCCGGGCTGAAGCCGGCGGAGTCCGTGGATCCCGGCATCGAGGCGGCGGACCGCGCCCTGGAGTCGGGCGCGATCGATGGTCCGGTTGCCGAGCTGGCCGGGGCCCTGGTTCGGAGCGTGAAGGCAAAGTTCGAAGCCGTCCGCGCGAAAAGCCTCCACCGCGACGAGAGCGTCGCCGCGGGCCGCGACTACGTGGCGGCGTACGTCGAGTTCATCCACTACTACGAGCGGCTGTACGCGGCGGCGCACGCCGCCGAGGCGGAACCCCATCATCATTGAGCCGGAGACAATCGCGCCATGGCCAAATCCACGCTTTTCGATCCTGCCGACAGCGGCGTCATTCATCTCGCCGACGCGGCGCAATTCTCCGAAGCCGGCATCGTCAGCCGGGCCCTGCACGACCAGGCCGGCGTGCGGATGACGCTGTTCGCCTTCGCCGCCGGCCAGCAACTGACGGAGCACGCCTCGCCGGCGCGGGCGCTGGTCCAGATCCTCAGCGGCGCCTGCGAGTTCACGCTCTCCGGGAAGAAGACGCCGCTGCGGGCCGGCGACCTGCTGCACATGCCGCCCGGCCTGGCGCACGCCGTCCAGGCGACCGAAGCGTTTTCCATGCTGCTGATCACGATCCGCGAACCGAAGCCGAAGGATACCGACGCCGCGGGAGCGGGGGGGCCCCGCCCGCAATGACGGCTTGGCGGTTTGCCCCGCCGGCTTCCCCTCCTGATTTCCCCCCTCATTCCCGTACTCCCTTACTCCCTCACTCTCTCACTCCCCTCCGCCATGTCCGGCATCAAATTCAAAACCCTCGACGTGCGGCCGATGCTGGCCCGCGGGGAGGAACCCTATTCCGAGATCCGCGGCCGGGTCGACGCGCTGACGCCCGGCGCCGGGGTGACGATCGTGGCGCCGTTCATGCCGGCGCCGCTGATCGAGAAGCTCAAGAGCGAGGGCTTCTCCAGCCGCGTCGAACGGCGGGCCGACGGGGCGTGGGCGGCGTTTTTCTGGCGCGACAACGCTTCCTGATCGGCTTTCCTAGGGACGGGATGAATCCGCGCCCGTCCGACCTGAAGATCGCCGCCGTGGCCAGCACCCTGCGCTGCTGCCAGCTCTTCAGCGGCCTGTCGGCGGAGGATCTCGAGGCGATCGCGGCGTTCGCCGTGCTGCGCAATCTCGAACGCGGCGAATACCTGTTCCAGCAGGGCGCGCCCTCGGAGGGGTTCTACGTGGTCCAGCGGGGCGCGATCAACGTCCACCGCGTCAGCGCCGCCGGCAAGGAGCAGGTCATCCACGTGTTCCGCTCGGGCGAGTCCTTCGCCGAGGCGGCGATCGCGACGCCCACCGGCTATCCGGCCGACGCGCGGGCGGTCGAGCCGAGCACGGTGCTGCTGATCCCGAAGGCGCCGATCCTCGACCTGATCGGCCGGCGGCCCGACCTCGCGCTGCGGATGCTCGGCTCGATGAGCCAGCACCTGCGGGTCGTGGTCGGCATGCTGGACGACCTCACGCTCAAGGACGTGGAGACCCGCCTCGCCAATTGGCTGCTCCGGCATTCGAAGGGCCGCGCGGGTCCGCTGCAGCTGCCCGGCACCAAGCGCGTGCTCGCCGCCGAGCTCGGCACCAGCAGCGAAACGCTGTCCCGCACGTTTGCCGCGCTGCGCGACCGCAAGATCATCGCCGTCAGCGGCACCACCATCGCCCTCCGCGATCCGGAGGCCCTGCAGGCCGTCCTGCGCCGGAACCTCGGCGAGGCGTGATCCGGCCCGCCGGCCGCGGACGGCGCATTTCCCGCTCGCGCCGGGGAACGTGGCATGGGAAGCTGGACGGTTTCATGTCTTCCCGCGTTCCTGTTTCCGAGCCGCCGTGGCAAGCCGGCCTGCGAGGCGCCCGGGCCAACCTGGTCCCGGGGATCGTGCTGCAGGTGGTCGCCCTTGTCTTCGTGCTCGCCTATTACCATTCCGCTGCGACGCGGGCGGCGCTGGCGCAGCTCACGGATTTTCGCGCCCGCACCGGCTTCGGCTTCGGGATCGTATCCACGGGTCTCTTCGGCGGGCTGCTGCCGTTCCTCTACCTCCGGTCCAATCCCGCGTCGCGCAGCCAGTACAGTTGGCGCCAGGCCGTCCTCCTGACGGCTTTCTGGGCCTACAAGGGATTCGAGATCGAGCTGTGGTACCGCATCCTCGCGCGGGTGGTGGGGCAGAACCACGATGCGCTCACCATCGTCGCGAAAACCCTGCTCGACCAGTTCGTCTATTGCCCGGCGTTCGCCGTGCCGCTGACCGTGCTGGTCTACCAGTGGAACGCGCTGGAGTTCGACCTGCGCGGCGTGGCGGCGGACTTCCGGCGGCGGGGCTGGTACGGGCGCAGCGTGCTCCCGACGCTGCTCGCCAACCTCGGGGTGTGGGTGCCCGCGGTGGCGATCATCTACGCCCTGCCGACGCCGCTGCAGCTGCCGCTGCAGAACCTCGTCCTGTTCTTCTTCACACTGCTGCTGGCGCACCTCAACCGCCGGCGGACGGCGGACGCCCGCTGAACGCCCCCGGGCAACCCGGGCTTGGAATATCCCCGCCCACGCGTTAGCCTGCCGGCATGCTGGCGACGATCCTATGTCTCGTGGCGGGATTGGGGGTCGCGCTGGCGGTGATCGGCTTCCTGCTCCCGCGGCGGATCACCGTTGAGCGCTCGATCGGCATCGACCGGCCCGCGGAGGCGATCTATCCGTGGGTCGCGGATCTCAAGACCTGGCCGCAGTGGACGGTCTGGAACCCGGCGGAGGATCCCTCCCTCGCCTACACCTACACCGGCGCCGCGAGCGGCCAGGGGGCGGCGATGAGCTGGACGGCGAAGAAGCTGGGCGACGGCACCCTCACGGTCACGGCGGCGGAGCCCGGCCGGTACATCCGCTACGCGCTGCGCATGAAGGGCCGTTCGATGGCGGTGGAGGGCAACATCGAGATCGAGTCCGCCGGCGGCGGCGCCACGCTGGTGCAGTGGTTTGACACGGTGGACCTGGGTCTGAATCCACTGTGGCGCTGGATGGGGCTGCGGTTGAAGCGATCGCTGGGCCGGGCGTACCGGCGGAATCTGGCCGGCCTCAAGCGCACGGTCGAAGCCGGGCAGACCGGCTGGGCCGGCCGGGCCTGAACCGCGGCCTTGGAATCGCCGGGGGCGGCAACGGTGACGGCGCCGCCCACTCCGGGCTGGCGCCACGCGGCGGCGCCGGGCACGCTCCGCGCCGTGAGCCGGATTCTGGACTCGCTCGGGCCGATCTTCCTGCTGGTCGCGGTGGGCGCGGCGCTGGCGCGCGGCGGCATGCTGACCTCCGAGGCGCTGAAGAGCCTGACGCGCCTCGTGTATTGGGTGGCCCTGCCGGCGCTCCTGTTCGGCGAGACCGCGCAGGCGGATCTGCACGGCACCGGTGTGGCGCGCGTGCTGGCGGTGATGTGCGCCGCGACCGTGCCGGTCGTCGTCGGGGGCGTCCTGTATGCGCGGTTTGCGCGGATGAGCCCGGCGGTGGCCGGCACGTTCGTCCACGTGGCCATGCGCGGCAATCTCGCGTACGTCGGCCTGCCGATCCTGCTCTACCTGGCCGCGACCCTGGGCGCGGGGGCGCCGCGGCCGGCGCAGGTCATCCTCGCGTTCGCGCCCTTCGTCCTGTTTCAGAACGTCATCAGCATTCTCCTGCTGCTCGCGGGGCACCAGCCATTCGGGTGGCGCATGCTGCGGGATCTGGCCCGCGGCATCGTCACCAATCCCCTGCTGGTGGCGGTGGGGCTCGGGCTCTTGGCCGGCGCGGTGCGCCTGCCGCTGCCCGGGCCGGTCATGCAGACGCTGGGCACCGTGGGCGCGATGGCGTCGCCGCTGGCGCTCCTCGGCATCGGCGGATCCCTTGTGACGGTGCCGCTGCGCGCCCACTGGGGCAACGCGGCGCTCGGCGCCGTCCTGAAGGTCGTGGTTGTGCCGCTGACCGGGCTGCTGCTGGGGCGCTGGCTCGGCCTGCCGCGCGACGAGATGATCATCGCCCTCGTGTTCCTGTCCTGTCCGACCGCGGTGGCGTCGCACCCGCTGGTGATCCAACTTGGCGGCGACGAGGGGCTGGCCTCGACGGCAATCGTGCTGAGCACGCTGTTCTCGATCGTCCCGCTGGCGTTGATCGTGGGCCTGGCGTGACGCGCGGGCGCCGCCTCGATCCCCGGCGCTAGCGCCGGTCCAGCAGGGAGAAAAAGCCGCCGAGGATCTCGTCCGTGACGAGCTTCAGCTTCTGGCCCTCGGTCAGCGGCTTGTCCGGGCCGTAGATCTTTGCGGCGTACGCCTGTGTGGCGGTGGCGCGCTCGCGGGCCGCCGCGATGAACTCCTGCTTGCGCAGATGGAGCGGTTGCCCGGAGGGATTGAAGGCGGACAGTTGGTCGTCCCCGATCCAGAGCGACCACGAGTCCTGATCAGCGAAATAGAGGGCCAGGACTCCGCGCTGCTCGACGCCGAGCTCGCGCGCCAACTGGCGGCGAAAATCATTCACCGTCTGGCCGGGCTCGGCGGGCTGGAACTTCCGGTAGAGGCGGGCGGCGATGCGGACGCCGGTCGCGCGCTCGAAATTCGCCAGCCGATAGTTGAAGTATTTTGCGCGCGGCGGCTCTGGCGGCAGCAGGTGGTTGGGATCGTCGAACAGGGCCGCTGAACCGGGCTCGGGCGGGCCGGCGTATTTGGCCGCGCGGACCTCGAGGGCGGCGAACGACGTCTCGTCGGGGTGAAACGCCTCCGCGGCCGGACCCACCCGCCGGATGGTCACGCGCATCGTGTCGCCCGGCTTGATCAGGGGCAGCACCTCCGCGCCGCGCACCGCGCGCCCAAAGACGCTGTGGAGATAATCCAGCGGCGGGGTGGGGCGCAGGGTGAAGAAGAACTGCGAACCGTTGGTGTCCGGTCCGTCGTTGGCCATCGAGAGCACGCCGGCGGCGTCGTGGTGGAGGCCGGGCGCGAACTCGTCGGGGAAGGTGTAGCCCGGGCCGCCCTCGCCCGTGCCCTTCGGGTCGCCGCCCTGCACCACGAAGTCGGGCACCACCCGGTGGAACGTGAGGCCGTCG
>JBAIXJ010000454.1:0-1531 GCA_037916645.1 Opitutales bacterium
GCCCGCGCGGGATGATCGTCACCTTGTGCACGGGGTCGGTCTTCGGCAGCAGCTTGGCCACCACCGCGTGCCCGGACTCGTGGTAGGCCGTGTTGCGGCGCTCCTCTTCGGGCATGACCATCGAGCGGCGCTCGGCGCCCATGATGATCTTGTCCTTGGCGCGCTCGAAGTCGTTCGATGCGCCGGTGGTCATCTGGTGCATGAAGATCTCTTCGGAGATCCGGCCGCCGAAGAGCACCGCGATGGTGTTCAGCAGCCGCTCGCGGTCCTGGCTGTAGCGGTCCTGCTCGGGAAGCTGCATGGTCACGCCGAGCGCACGCCCGCGCGGGATGATGGTCACCTTGTGCACCGGGTCAGTCTTGGGCAGGAGCTTCGCCACCACCGCATGGCCCGACTCGTGGTAGGCCGTGTTGCGGCGCTCCTCCTCGGGCATGACCATCGAGCGACGCTCGGCGCCCATGATGATCTTGTCCTTGGCGCGCTCGAAGTCGTCCATGTCCACGAGGCGCTTGTTCTTGCGCGCGGCGAACAGCGCCGCCTCGTTCACGAGGTTGGCGAGGTCCGCGCCCGAGAATCCCGGCGTGCCGCGGGCGATGATGTCCGCCTTGACGTCGGGGGCCATCGGCACCTTGCGCATGTGGACCTTGAGGATCTCCTCGCGGCCGCGGATGTCGGGCAGCGGCACCACGACCTGACGGTCGAAGCGGCCGGGCCTGAGCAGCGCCGGGTCGAGTACGTCGGGCCGGTTGGTCGCGGCGATGACGATGACGCCGGTCGTGCCCTCGAAGCCGTCCATTTCCACCAGCAGCTGGTTCAGCGTCTGCTCGCGCTCGTCGTTGCCGCCGCCGAGGCCGGCGCCGCGCTGGCGCCCGACCGCGTCGATTTCGTCGATGAACACGATGCACGGGGCGTGCTTTTTCGCCTGGTCGAACATGTCGCGCACGCGCGCCGCGCCGACGCCGACGAACATCTCCACGAAGTCGGAGCCCGAGATCGAGAAGAACGGCACCTTCGCCTCGCCCGCGATGGCGCGCGCGAGCAGCGTCTTGCCGGTGCCCGGGTTGCCGACCATGAGCACGCCCTTCGGGATCCGGCCCCCGAGCTTCTGGAACTTGGAGGGGTCGCGCAGGAAGTCGACGAGCTCCGCGACGTCTTCCTTCGCTTCCTCGCAGCCCGCGACGTCGGCAAAGGTGACGTTGTTGTTCGATTCATCCAGCATGCGGGCGCGCGACTTGCCGAACGAAAACGCTCCGCCCCGGCCGCCGCCCTGCATCTGGCGCATGAAGAATATCCATACACCGATCAGCAACAGCATCGGGAACCATGACACGAAGATACTCATCAGGAAGGATTGCTCTTCTTCCGGTTTGGCCTCGATCTTCACCCCGTTCTTCAGCAGGTCGGAAACCAGCCAGATATCGCTGGGAGCATAGCTGGTGATGCGCTTGCCATCGGTCGTCGTTGCCTTCAGGGTACGGCCTTCGATGACGACTTTCTCGATGTGCCCCGACTTCACTTCCTCAAGGAACTG
>JBAIXJ010000455.1:0-2143 GCA_037916645.1 Opitutales bacterium
CAGGGTGCCGTGCCAGTGGTCGGAGAGCGCGATCAGGACGACGGCGAGGTGCGGCAGCACGGCCACGAAGGTGACCCCCGCGAAAAGCGCCGTGCAGGTCCACGCGCGCCACGGCGGCAGCGGCCGCGCATCGCCGCGGCTGGTGGCTTTGGCCATCATCGCATACCCGGTCCGGCCGAAGAGGCCCTTGCCGAGGGCGTAGAGCGCCACGCTGCTGACCAGCATGATGGCCACCAAGGTGTAGGGGAACGGACTGTCGCCGATCTCCTTCAGACCGTAGAAAATCTGCACCGCCATCACCCGGCTGTAGTCAAAGACGAGCGGCACGCCGAGTTCCGTGAAGGTCCAGATGAACACGATGGTCGCGCCGGCAAACAGGCCCGGATTGATCAGCGGCAGGGTGATCCGCCGGAAACGGCGCAGCCCGGTGCAGCCGAGATTCTCGGCGGCCTCCTCCATCGCCGGATCGACGTTGGCCAGCGCGGCGACCGCGTTGAGGTAGATGATCGGATAGAGGCTCAGGGCCTCGATCAATACGACACCCCAGAACCGACTGGCCGCGAACCAGTCGAACGCCCAGCCGGCCGGCCGCAGGTGCAGGTCGATCAGCAGGGCGTTCAGGGCCCCGTACTGGCCGAACACCTGGCGGAGGCCGATGGCGCCGACGAAGGGCGGCAGGATCATCGGAATCAGGATGAGGGAGGCGAGCAGGCTCCGGCCCGGATACCGGTAGCGGTCGAAGAAGAACGCCAGCGGCAGGGCGATGAGAACGGCCAGCAGGGTGGTGGCCAGCGCCAGCAGGAACGAATTCCGGAGGCACCCGAGATAGAGGGGGTCGCTGAGGACCTCGGCGAGGAAGGCGAAGGTCAGGCGGCCGTCCGCCGTGACAAAGCCGCCCGAGAGGATCTGCAGGACCGGCCACAGGAAGAACACGGCAAAAAACGCCGTCGTGACCACCAGCACCACCCGGGCGAACGACCTCGACATCGCGCGAGAGTAGGGGAGCGGCGGCGGCGCGAGACAAGGCGGAAGTGGGCGGCCCGCCGCCGGCGCGGGGTGCCGAACCGGCCGGCTCTGGAGTCAGGCTTGACGGCGCAGGTGGCGCTCGAACGCGGCGAGCGTCTCGGCGCTCACGTGGTGCTCCATGCCCTCGGCGTCGGCCTGCGCAATGACCGCGGGCACGCCGAGCGACTTGAGGAAATCGCCGACGACCTCGTGGCGGTGCCGGGACTCCTCCGCCAGCTTGCGGCCGGCGTCGGTGAGAAAGATCGAGCGGTAGGGGAGCGCGGTCACCAGGCCGAGGCGGCGGAGCCGCTGGATGGTCCGGTTGACGGTGACATGGGTCACGCCCAGCCGGTGCGCGAGGTCGGTCACGCGCGCCTCGCCGGTGGCGGCGATGAGGTCGCCGATCATCTCGACGTAGTCCTGCGCGGTCTCCTCGGCGTTCTCCTGGCGGGTGCGCTGGAGGGCGGGCCGGGTCGAGGCGGCGCGGGAGCGGTTGGACGGAGGCACGGAGAAAGACATGGCGCAAAAGGGGACAAAAGGGAAGCCTGTTGACAGCCGGCCCTACCTGTCGTAGCTTGGGCTACAACTTGGAGACAAGGCCAAAAGAACCCGCCGAAGACCGGGGCCCCGGATCCCCGGTCCCCAGCCGGGCGCCCGCGGCCGGCGCCCATCCGTCGCTGGAGGGGCTGCACGCGTCGGTGAGCGTGCCGCCGATGCGGGCCGGCTTCTGGGCGCAGTGGAAGGCCTTCGTGGGGCCGGCCATTCTGATCAGCGTGGGCTACATGGATCCGGGCAACTGGGGCACGGACCTGGCGGCCGGTGCGCAGTTTAAATACGGTTTGTTGTGGGTGGTGGCTCTGGCGAGTGTGATGGCTATTTTCATGCAAGTCATCTCTGCTCGGCTGGGGGTGGTGACCGGAAAAGACCTGGCCCAATGTTGTCGCGATTGGTACCCGGGATGGATGCGCTGGCCTAACTGGCTGTTATGTGAGTTGGCTATTGGCGCTTGTGACCTGGCCGAAGTGCTCGGCAGTGCCGTTGCTCTCAACCTGCTCTTCCATATCCCGCTGCTTTGGGCTGTGTTGATTACCGGACTGGATGTCCTGCTTCTCCTGGGGTTGCAGCGCCTCGGGATGCG
>JBAIXJ010000456.1:0-1820 GCA_037916645.1 Opitutales bacterium
ATCGACATCGACGGCTCGCGCAACGTGCGGGTGAGCGACTGCCGCTTCCACGCCGGCGACGACGCGATCTGCCTCAAGGCCGGCTACCGGGATTGCGAGAACATCACGGTCACGAACTGCTCGGTGACTTCGCTCGCCAACGGCGTGAAGTTTGGCACGGCCTCCAACGCCGGGTTCAGGAACATCGCCGTGACCAACATCGTCTGCGACGGGATCCAGGCGGCGGGCATCGCGCTCGAAATCGTCGACGGCGGGACGATGGACGGGGTCGTCCTCTCGAACTTCACCATGCGCGAGGTCGGCGCCGCGCTTTTCCTCCGCCTCGGCAACCGGGCGAAGCGCTGGACCGACATTCCCCCGCCGCCGGTCGGCCGGATGCGCAACATCTCGATTTCCCATGTGGTGGCCAGCGTCCACGGACCGGACGGCCGGCCCTTGGGCTCATCGATCACCGGGCTGCCCGGCCATCCGGTCGAGAACGTGACGTTGTCGGATGTGCGGATCATCACGCAACGGCCCCATCCGCGGGCCGAATGCGGGATCGCGCTGGCGGACGTGGGGGAGCATGCGGCCGACTATCCCGAGTACGGCATGTTCGGCCCGCTGCCGGCGTACGGATTGTTTGTGCGCCACGTCACGGGCCTCACGCTGCGCGATCTCGACGTGACCTTCGCGACCGAGGACTACCGCAGCGCGCTCGTCTGCGACGACGTCGCGGAGCTCAACGTCGCGGGCTTCCGGGCGCGGACGTTGCCGGAGAGCCAGGCGGTCGTGCGCCTGAACGGCGTTCACGGCGCCCTGCTCGCCGGCCTGGTCGCGCCGCCCGGCACCGGGGTGTTCCTCGACCTGGGCGGAGGCAGCGACCGGATCGCCGTGCGCGCGAGCGATCTCGGGGCGGCGAGGCAGCCCGTGGCCCCGGCGGACGGAGCCGGGCGGAGCTGGAGCCTGGAACCGTGACGCCAACCTGGACAAAACCGGCGCCGGGCGCATCCGCCCGCCCCGCTTGCCGCGCGGTCCGCCCGGCCACACGGCCCCGATGATGCGCCCACCAATTCCCATGAAACCACTGATCATCTCCCTGACGTGGGTGCTGGCGTTTTTCGCCCCGCCCGCGCTCGCCGCCACGACGGCGGCACCCGACGCCGCGAGGCCGATGGATGTGACCTTCATGCCGATCAGCCATGAGGACAAGGACGCCGACGCGCGCCTCGACGCCCTCAAGGCCCTCGGGGTGACGAGCATTCAAACCTACATCTACTGGAACAAGGTGGAAAAAACGCCCGGCGTGCGGGATTGGGCGGATTACGACGCCGACGTGGCCCTTTTCCAGAAGCACGGGCTCAAGTGGGTGCCGTTCGTGATCATCGGCCCGTGGTACGTCACGCCCGAATTCGTCCGGCAGGACCCGGCCATCGTCAAATTCCGGTGTCTCGAGCACGGCCGCGATTCGGCGATGCCGTCGATCTGGTGCGACCGGACGCGGGACTACGTGCGCACCTACCTGCAGGCCTTTGCGGCGCATTACCGCCCGATGGGAGTGATTGAATCCGTCGACCTCGGCATCACGGGCGACTACGGCGAGGCGATCTACTCCGTGCTCGGCAACTGGCCGGCCGCCTATCACTCCCACGTGGGCTACTGGTGTGGCGACCCCCTGGCCGTGGCCGATTTCCGCCGCGCCATGCGGGAACAGTACCCCGACGGAATCGCGGCGCTCAACCAGGCGTGGCGGGCGCACTACGCCTCGTTCGACGAGGTGAAGCCGTTCCTCCCGGCCCAGGCGCCGTCGGAGCGCGCGTGGCAGGAGTTCCTCCGCTGGT
>JBAIXJ010000457.1:0-7953 GCA_037916645.1 Opitutales bacterium
TTCAGGGCGTGGAAATCGATTCGCACTACTCCATGGCCCCGAACGATACCGGCGGCTACATGCGCAGCCGTTCGATCTCGGTCCTCACCGGGGCGGGAGATGCGAAGACTCACCTGATGTTCGGAGCAGAATGGACCAAGTCCCAGCCGCTGTGGGAGCGCGATGTCAGCTATGACAATCAGTATTTCAACACCCTGACGTATGCCGGGATCATCAACAAGGGCAGCAGCTATTACATGTTGGCGCCCGGATTGAATGCCCCGACCAACGCCACGCCCACCACCGTGGCCAATCTCGTTGCCCAGGGCATCTATATTCCGGTTTCGATCAACGACGTGGTCGCCGGTTTCAATCTATCCCACCGGCCGACCATCTTGAACGCCGTCGACAAACGGATCGCGTCATTCTCCGGCAATCATGTGGTGACGGAGAACATCAATCTGAAGGGCGACTTCCTGTATGCGTACACGGACACGGCCTACCGGCTGAATCCCCAGCCAGTCAGCTTGTCCAGCACCACCCTGCTCGGCCCGGGCTACGCACCGATTCCAATCACGGACACGGGGTACACGATCCGCAACCGCTTCACCGGCGGGCCGGACCGGATCTATGAGAATCAGAGCAATTTCTACCGTGCGACCGCCGAACTCGACGGGACGATGAACGACTATTTCAATTGGCAGGTCTATGCCAATTACAACGTCGCCTACCAGACGGCGTACGGGTTCAACCAGATCCTCAACTCTGCTCTCCAGAGTGGCATTCAAACCGGGCTGATCAACCTCTTCGCCCGCTCTCAGGATACGGCGAGGATGACTCAGGCCAATATCTTCGGTACCTCGGTCGGCAACTATGTTAGCCAGTTGTACACCTTGAACGCGCTCGCCAACGGGAAGATCTGGGATATTCCCGGCGGCCCCATCCAGTACGCGGCCGGCGTCGAATACCGAAAAGAATCGTTGGATGCCTCCGCCGACTACAACAGCACGATTCCGCCGGGCGGAACGACGTCGCTGTGGAACAACGGCACGTCGCTCAGCCCGTTCAAGAACCAACGGGACGTCAAGAGCGAGTTCGGCGAGCTCAAGGTGCCGATCACGTCCCCGAAGAACAACATTCCCGGACTGCATCTCCTGACGCTGGACGCGGCCTGGCGGCATGAGGAATACAGCAATGGCAACCGGACCTCGGTTCCCAAGTTCTCGCTGCGGTACCTGCCGTTCAATGATGAACTCGCCTTTCGCGCCACCTATGCGAAATCCTTCACCGCTCCGACGCTGTACGATCTGTATGGTCCGTCCGCCTCCGGTTTCACTGTGAGCTTGGGCGGCCTGACGGCGTACAACTCGTCCGGAACGGCGATCGGCCCGTTCCCGGGTGCGCAAGGCCGCCAGTTGAACGGTTTCAATCCGGCCCTGCAGCCGGCGACGGCCAAGAGCAAGACTTTCGGCGCGGTCTATTCGCCGAAATTCGCGAAGGGCCTGGAAATCACGGTCGACTACTACAAGCTCGACCAAGACGGTCTGATCGGCGCCCCCGCCGGCACGACGACGATCGTGCAGTCGGTCGAGCGGTACGGCGCGGCATCGCCTTTCGCCCAATACGTGGCGCTGGGCAATTTCCCCGGTCAGGGCGGCACGCCGGTGACGGCCCCGGGGCAGCTTTCCCCGAACCCGGACAATGACTTTGTGCTCCAGACCCTGGTCAACATTGCCAAGCAGACCCAGCACGGTTGGGACGTCAATGTCCGGTACCTGGTGCCTTGGGAGAACTACGGACGCTTCATCATCAATTCCCAATGGGCCATCTTGAATTCGTTCTTCCTCAGGGCGAATCCGGATGATCCGGGGACCGAATACTCGGGCGTCGACGATTACGGCACCCTGCCGAAGGCCCGCTCCTATTCGACCATTGACTGGAACTACCGGGCGTACGGCGCGACGCTGGGCTACACCCACATCAACAGCGTCGGCAACCTCTCGGGGGACAAGATCAACCCGTACAACACGTTTGACATCCAATTCCGCATGGATCTGGGCCGGGTGATCAACCGACTCAACGGTCTGAGCTTCGACGTCGGCATCAACAACTTCACGAATCAGAAGCCGCCGCTGGATCGGACGAATTACTCCAGCCCGCCATTCGATGCGAGCACCTACAGTTTCTTCGGCCGGATCTATTACGCCGACCTGAAGATCAAGTTCTAGGCGCCAGTTCCCGCACTTGGTCCTTGCAGACCGGGGATGACCTCCCCGGTCTTTTTTTGCGTCGGCGCGGGTGGAGCCGCGGCGCGGGAGGCTTGCGGGCAGCGGGGCATTCGTGTTCGCTGCCGACGATCGCTGCATGAGTGCCGCCAGCAAACGGGATCCGTCTCGGTTCGTCTCCTGGTTTTGGACGGGCCGGTACGCGGACGTGAAGACCCACCTGCTGGCCGCCTTTCTGATCATCACGCTGCTGAACACCGGCTATTATTGGCAGCGGGAGCTCCGTGCGCTGGCGGCCCGCGAACATCTGCAGAATGTGGTCAGCCTGTGGGACGGCTTTGAATGGTACGCCTGGCTCATCGCGGTGCCGGCCACGCTCGCCCTGGTGCGGCGTTTTCCTCTTGTCGGGAGCCGGAGGGGGCGAAACATCGCCGGCTTGGCCGGCGGCTGCGGGCTCGTCTATCTCGTGGTGGCCAATCTCCGGTATCTCCTGCGCATGTTGCCCAATTCCTGGCTGCCGGACGCGCTGGATCTGCCGTGGGGCTGGTCGACCTATCTGCACACGCAGCTCACGCTTTTTCCGATCGATTTTCTGACCCTGGGCGGGCTGCTCGGAGCGTCGTTCGCCATCGATTATTATCGGCAGTACCGCCAGAGCAAGGAGGAGGCCCACCGCCTCGAGCTGCGCACGGCCCAGCTGCAATCAGATCTGGCGAAGGCGCAGTTCACGGTCCTGCAGGGACAGCTTCAGCCGCATTTTCTCTTCAATGCGTTCAACGCCATCACGACGCTGGTGCGACAGCAGAAGAATGAGCTGGCGGTGGAAATGATCACGCAATTGAGCGCCCTGTTGCGCCTGGCGATGGAGGATTCGGCGTCGCCGGAAACCACGCTCGAGCGGGAGGTTGATTTTGTGATGCACTATCTGGAGGTCGAACGCATCCGTTTTGGCGACAAACTGCACGTTGACGTCAATGTGCCGCCGGATACCCTGTCGGTGCTCGTGCCCAAGCTCCTGCTCCAGCCTCTCGCGGGGAATTCGGTGAAGCATGCCATCTCCCGTCGCACCACGGCGGGCACCGTGGGCATTGCGGCGCAGCGCCACGGAGATCGCCTGGTGATCGAGGTCACCGACGACGGTCCCGGGGACGCGCCCGGACCCCCTCCCGCTATTCGGACCGGGGTCGGGCTGGCCAATACCCGGGCCCGCATGCAAGCCGTTTATCAGGAAGATTACCGTCTGGAAATGATTCCGCGCCCCGAGGGCGGCATGGTGGTTCGCGTCGACGTGCCTTGGCGCCTGCCGCCCGCCGAGGCGCAAGTCCCTGCCGCAGACATATGAAAATCCGCGTTCTTATCGTCGATGACGAACCCTTGGCCCGCGAAGGGCTCGCCGTGTTGCTTGGAGCTGACCCCGAAATTGAGATCGTGGGTCAATGCGCCGACGGCGCCGCCGCCCTTCAGACCATTCGGCGCGAACACCCCGATTTGGTCTTTCTCGACGTTCAGATGCCGAAGAAGGACGGCTTCGAGGTGCTCGAGGGCCTTGCGCCGGCGGAGCGGCCGGCTGTCGTGTTTGTGACTGCCTACAATCAATACGCCATCCGGGCCTTCGAGGCTTCCGCCATGGATTACCTGCTCAAACCGTTCAGCGACAAACGCTTTCAGCAGGCATTGGCCCGGGCCAAAGAAGAGTACCGCAAGAGCCGGACCTTGGACGTCGACCAGCGTTTGGAGGAGCTATTGGCCCGAGTCAGCGAGCTGCGTCGCGGGGGTGCGCCAAAACTCGCCACGCCGACGCCGGAATACGCAGAGCGCATCGTGGTGAAATCAAGCGGTGACCTCCATTTCATCAAGACCTCCGATGTCCTCTGGCTGGAAGCGCAGGGCGACTTCGTCAAAGTCCAGACCTTGGGCCAGCCGCAGTTGGTACGCGAGACCCTGCAGAGCATGGAGCAGAAGCTCGACGGCGGGCGGTTCATCCGGATCCACCGGTCCTTCCTGGTCAACGTCGAGCACATCAAGCGCGTCGCCCCCGCGCTCTACGGCGATCACACGGTGATCATGAGCGACGGCTCGAAGCTGAGATTGAGCCGGAATTTCCGCGGCAAACTGAAGGCGCTCGTCGGCAAACTCTCTTCAGCCTGAAGATCGGGCCGGTTCCGCCGGCAGGCCGGCTACGGCAGGAGGTCGGGAGCGGATCAAGGGTGACGGATCCGGCACCGCGGCGGTGCGGCCGCCGTTGCTGGCTTCCGGTTCGCCGGAGCGGCAATCCGTCGTCTGCGCCTGAGGGAAGGGGCATCCCGGCTGGCGGTAGGTTCACGCGGCGGCCGCTTTCCGGTATCTGCGCACGACAGCCATGACGGTTTGAGCTTGGCCGATGTGGCCCGGCCCGCCGGGCACCGGTAAAGCATTGGCGAAATTCGAGTGCATTTCGTCGTGTGGGAATAGCGTTCTGCGCCAACACCTCCGCGCTTCAACGATATCAAATTGCTGAGCCCGGGAAGATGTATAGCGGGAACGGGCAAACACGTAACGGAGATGGATGGTACCGACATCCCCGCCTCCATGCCAGTTAGTGTTTTTGCTTAACACAACTGTTGAGAACAACTGACCGTACTATGAATCTGTATTCCGCAAGGAACATACGGGCTGCGCTTGTGTTTGTTTTTGGCGCGTGCCTTTCGTACATCGCGGTCGCCCAGACCGCTCCCGCCCCGGGCGATACCGCCGCCCAGGAGGTGAAGATGGAGAAATATGTGGTGACCGGATCCTACATCCCGGCGGCGGCGGACGAAGCCAAGGCCCTGCCCGTGCAGGTGATCGACATCCCGGCGATGCAGGCCACCGGCGTGAACACCAACGTTCTGGATCTCCTGCGGAAAACGATCCCGCAAATTCAGGGCGGCAACAACTTCGGCACGGAGAATGCCAACATCAGCGGCGCCTATACCAACGGCGGCTCGTTGGTCGCCCTGCGGAACATCGACACCCTCGTGTTGCTCGACGGCAAACGCATGGCTGCGTCGGCTGTGGCCGCCAGCGGCTCGGCCGGCACCGGCATCCAGTTCGTCGACCTCAACCTCATTCCCTTGGCGGCGATCGAGCGCATCGAGGTGCTGACCGACGGTGCCTCGGCGGTGTACGGCTCGGATGCCGTGTCCGGGGTCATCAATATTATCCTGCGGAAGGATTTTGAAGGGGTGGAGATCGGCGGCCACATGACCATGACGCCAAAGGATACGGGGGGCTATTGGCGCTCGCGTTCGATCTATGCCGTGGCGGGCGGTGGCAATGCCAAGACCCACCTGATGTTCACGGCGGAATGGACCAAGTCCCAGCCGCTGTGGGAGCGCGATGTCAGCTACGACAATCCCTATTACGGCACGGCCAGCTACCCCGGTGTCATCAACGATGCGTCGGGCAATTTCTATCGCCTGAAGGCCGGCCTGAATGCCCCGCCGAACACGACGCCGATGACCCTCGACCAACTGGTCGCCGCGGGCACCTACGTGCCGGAACCTGACGTGGCGAGCGGCTTCAACCTTTCCCAGAAGCCCACGATTCTGAATGCGTCCCAAAGACGGATCGCGACCGTATCCGGCTGGCACCAGATCAATGAGCAGATCAAGCTGAGCGCGGAGTTCCTGTATGCGAACACGGAGTTGAATTATCAGCTGAATCCCCAGCCGGTCACCGCCTCCAACAATACGCTCATCGGATACGGCGTCTCGCCCATCAGCGGCCCATCAGGAATTACGGTCCGCAACCGCTTCATCTATGGTCCGAACCGCATCTACGATAATCTGAACAACTTCTATCGGGGGACTGCCACCTTGGAGGGGAAGACCAACGACTACTTCAACTGGCAGGTCTACGGGACGTACAACATCTCCTACCAGACGGCATATGGTTTCAACCAGATCCTCAATTCGGCCCTTCTGACCGCGCTGCAAAACGGGAATATCAACCTGTTCGCCATTCAGCAGGATCCGACCCGTCTCGCCCGGGCCAACATCTTTGGCACCTCCATCGGCGATTATCGGAGCGAGCTGTACACGCTCAACGCGCTGGTCAACGGCAAGGTCTGGGACATCCCCGGCGGCACCATTGAATATGCCGCCGGCGCCGAGTATCGCAAGGAGAAGCTCAACGCGACGGCGGACTACAACAGTATCATCCCGCCGGGTGCCTCCACCTCGCTGTGGAACAACGGTACGTCGCTCAGCCCGTTCGACAACCAGCGCCACATGACCGCGTATTTCGCGGAGCTCAAGGTGCCGGTGACGTCCCCGAAAAACAACATCCCCGGGCTGCACCTCCTGACCCTCGATGGCGCTTACCGGCACGAGTCGTACAGCGACGGCAACAAGACCTCGGTCCCGAAATTCTCGATCCGATACCTGCCGTTCAACGACGAACTCGCGCTTCGGGCGACGTACGCCAAGTCCTTCACCGCGCCAACCCTCTATGACCTGTACGGACCGTCCTCGTCTGGCTTCACTGCATCGCCCACGGCCCTGGAGCGGTACGACTCCTCCGGCAACGACATGGGCGTCAAGTGGCCGAACCTGCAGGGTCATCAGATCAACGGCTTCAATCCGCACCTGACCCCGTCGCACGCCAAAAGCAAGACGTTCGGCGTCGTGTACTCTCCCAAATACGCGAAGGGCCTGGAGGTCACGGTCGACTACTACAAGATTGACGAAACGGACCTGATCGGGTCTCCCGGCGGCACGTTGACCATGATGCAGTCGGTCGAGCGGTTGGGCCCGGCTTCGCCGTTTGCGCAGTATGTCACCTTGGGCAACTTCGCGTTTGCCGGCGGTACGCAGGTGACGTCGCCCGGACAGCTCTCGACGAATCCGGACAATGTCTATGTTATCCAGACCCTGATCAACGTTGCCGAACGGAAACAGCACGGCTGGGACCTCAACGTCCGGTACCTGCTGCCGTGGGAGAAATACGGTCGCTTCGTGATCAATTCGTCATGGGCCATCGTGAGCCAGTGGTTCATTAAATCAGGCCCAACGGATCCGGGCTTCGATTATGCCGGAACGGATGCTTTCCCCGGCGTAGAGCCGAAGACCCGGCACTACACGACTCTCGATTGGAACTACAAGTCGTACGGCGCCACCCTCGGGTACACCCACATCAATTCCGTGGATACCGGGTATGGCAACACCGTCAATCCGTACAACACGTTCGACATCCAGTTCCGGGTCGACCTTGGACGCCTCTACAGCCCCCTCAAGGGCCTGAGCTTCGACGTTGGCATCAACAACTTCACCAACCAGAAGCCGCCGCTCGACCGGGACAACTGGGCGAGCCCGCCGACCGATGCGGCGACCTACGGCTTCTTCGGCCGGTCGTACTATGCCGACCTGAAGTTCAGGTTTTAGTAGCTAGCAACTAACATTCCGATTGCACGAACGGCCCGGAGCAATCCGGGCCGTTTTGTTTGCGCATGTTCTGAGCGGGCATGACGGCATGCACCCGACCCGCGCCAAAGTTTCGCGTGGCCCTTTGGGCCCCGCGGCTGATCGCCGGGCAGCCCACCTCGGGCGCGCCACCAGCGCTCAAAAACGCAGGATCACTTGGTCGGCGTTCGATTCGAAATCGAACTTCGGAAATCCATGCCGCCTGGCCGGCAGGCCGAGAATTCGTCTGGCGGTTCGTGGCCAGCCGCGGGGGCGGAAGCGAACCACGCCATTTGTCAGCTCGATGTGGCTGATCGCGACCTGCCCCA
>JBAIXJ010000458.1:0-7167 GCA_037916645.1 Opitutales bacterium
ACCAGCTCGGCGATCTCCCGCACCGGCCGCTTGGTGGTGTCGAGCAGCCGGCAGGCGTGCTGCACCCGCTGTCGGATGACGAAATCGATCGGCGAGAAACCCGTGTGCCGACGGAACAGCGCCGAGAAGTGGGTCACCGACACGCGGGCCGCCGTGGCCAGTTCCTCCAGCCGGTGCGGCCGCTGCCAGTCGCGGCGCAACCGCTCCGCCGCCAGCATCACCCGCTCGTGCGCCGACCGCCCGTCGCGGGAGATGCCCGCCAGCTGGGCGATCATGCTCAGGGAGCGCCGCAGCGCGGCTGCCGCCGCCACCTGGTGCCGCACCGCGTGGCCCCGCTCCAGCGCGGCGTACACCTGATCGAGGGCGATTTCCTCCAGGCGGTCATCCGGCAGCGCGAGCACGAGCGGCCCCGACGGCCCGCGCACGCCGAGAAGATCGCGCCACGCCTCGACCTCCTCGCCGGCAAAATGGGCCCACACGATTGTCCAGGGCCCATCCTCCGCCGCCCCGTAGGCATGCGTCTCGTTGGCGGGCAGCCAGACCAAGTCGCCCGGGACGACCGCGCGGGTCTCGCCGCGGGTCCGCACCCAGCCCGAGCCGCGCAGACAGAGGATCACCAGCGTCGTGGGCGCGCCCCGCGGCCGCTCCACCAGATGATCTTCGGCCGCCGGGAAATACCCGGCGTCGGTGACCAGCAGCCCGCGCAGCAACGGATGGCGCCGGCTCTGCGCTGCCAGCGGTTCGGGCAGCACCAGCAGGTGCTGGCCTTCAAATCCCTCGCGGCGGGGCGGGCCGTGGCTCATGTCGCAATATCGTGCAGGTTTTTCCACACATTGTCCATTGTTTGCCGGCCAACCGAGGCGTAAGATCGTCCCGGATTCCCGGACCGCATGCGCGCCCCCGCCCCTGTGACCGTCCGCCGCGAGACGGTGGTTCTGCCGACCTACGAGCCGGGTGCGCCCGACCGCAACCCGATGTTTCTCGAGAAGCGCGTCTACCAGGGCTCCAGCGGGCGGGTCTATCCCCTGCCCTTCACCGACCGCATCGCGGAAAAAGCGGAGCCGCGGGCCTGGGAGGCGGTGTGGATCGAGAACGAGTACCTCCGCGTGATGATCCTCCCCGCGCTGGGTGGGCGCATCCACCGCGCCCAGGACAAGACCAACGGCTACGACTTCATCTACCATCAGCCGGTGATCAAGCCGGCCCTCGTCGGCCTGGCCGGCCCGTGGGCCAGCGGCGGCATCGAGTTCAACTGGCCGCAGCACCACCGGCCGTCGACCTTCCTGCCCGCCGACGTGGCGATCGAACATCACGCGGACGGCGCGGCCACCGTGTGGCTGAGCGAGCACGACCCGATGGCGCGGATGAAGGGCATGCACGGCGTGCGGCTACATCCCGGGCGCTCCTACCTTGAGCTCGTCGTGCGCGCCTACAACCGCACGCCGGACGCGCAGACTTTCCTCTGGTGGGCCAACGTCGCGACGCGCGTCCACGAACAATATCAGTCGTTCTTCCCGCCCGACGTCACCCACGTGGCGGACCACGCGCGCCGCGCGACGAGCGCTTTCCCGTGGTGTCAGGGACGGTACTACGGGGTCGACTATGCCGCCCGCGCCCGCCGGGGCATTCCGCCGGCGGAAATTCCCCGCCAGTTCGTTCCCCCGTCCGGCGGCTCCGTCCCCGGCTGCGCGCCCAACGACCTGTCGTGGTACGCCAACATCCCGGTGCCGACTTCGTACATGGCCGTCGGGTCGGAGGAGGATTTTGTCGGCGGCTACGATCACCGGGCGCGCGCCGGCCTCGTCCACGTGGCCAACCACCACATCGCCCCGGGCAAGAAGCAGTGGACGTGGGGCAATCACGAGTTCGGCTACGCGTGGGACCGCAACCTCACCGATCCCGATGCCCGCGGCGTGTACGGCCCGTACATTGAGCTGATGGCGGGCGTCTACACCGACAACCAGCCGGACTTCTCCTTCCTGCAGCCGGGCGAGACGAAAACCTGGAGCCAGTACTGGTACCCGATCCGCGCGATCGGCCCCGCCCAGAAGGCCAATGTGGATGCCGCGGTCAGCCTGCGCGTTGCCGATGGCGTCGCGCGCATCGGCGTGGCCGCAACCGCCGTGCATCCGAGGGCCCTCGTCGAGCTCGTCCGGGCCGGCCGGCCGATCCGCACCTGGAGGCGGACGCTCGCGCCCGACCGCCCGCTTGTCTTCGACGCAACGGTGGACCGGCGCGCCGCGCCGGAGGACCTCACCCTGCGGGTCCGAGATCGCGCCGGAGGGACGCTGATCGCCTGCACCCCCCGGGCCGCCGGCTCCGGTCCGGCACCCGCGCCCGCCGCCGAGCCGCCGGCCCCGGCGAAAGTCGCGGGAAATGACGAGCTGCACCTCATCGGCCTCCATCTCGAGCAATACCGCCACGCGATCCGCCCGCCCGAGGCCTACTGGCGCGAGGCGCTGCGCCGCGATCCGGGCGACGCCCGCTGCAATCTCGCGCTCGGGCGCTGGCACCTGCGGCGCGGCGAATGGGCGGAGGCGGAGCGGCATCTGCGCGCCAGCATCGCCCGCCTCACCGCCCGCAACGCCAATCCGGCGGACGGCGAGCCGTTCTACCAGCTCGGCCTGTGTCTCCGCGAGCAGGCGTTCGCCGCCGATCTCGACGCAGACAAGCTGAACGCCGCCTACGCCGCGCTCTACAAGGCGACCTGGAATCACGCCTGGCAGGCGGCCGGCCATCATGCGCTGGCGGAAATCGACGCGCTGCGCGGCGACTGGGCGGCGGCGCTCGATCACCTCGAGCGCGCTCTGCGCGTGAACGCCGACAACCTTCGCGCCCGCAACCTGAAAGTCGTCGCGCTGCGCCGCCTCGGCCGGCCCGCGGCCGCGGCCACGCTCCTCGAAGAGACGCTGGCACTGGATCCGCTGGACTGGTGGGCGCGCCACCTGCGGGGTGACCGGCTCGAGTGCGACGCGCAGGTGCGGCTCGACCTGGCATTGGACTGCGCGCACGCCGGCCTTTTCGAGGACGCGCTCCGAGTCCTCGATGACGCGGACGCGCCTCGGCGTTCGCCGCCGCGCGGCCGTGCGACCGCCCCCGCGGCCAAGCTGCCGGATGCCTCGCTGGGCGCTGCGCCGCTGGTGCACTACCACCGGGCCTGGCTCGGCCATCTGGCGGGCAACCGCCGCACGGAGCGCCGTGAACTGGCCAGCGCCGCCAAGGCGACACCGGACTACTGCTTCCCGGCGCGGCGAGAGGAGATCGTGATTCTGCAGCACGCGATCGCGGCCAATCCACAGGACGCCCACGCGCCCTTCTTCCTCGGCAACCTGCTTTACGACCGCCGTCGGCACCGCGAGGCGATCCGGCTTTGGGAACGGGCGGTGAAACTCGATCCGCGCAACGCCGTCGCCTGGCGCAATCTTGGGATTGCTTGCTTCAACATCCTCCGGCGGCCGGCGGCCGCCCGGGCGGCCTACGAACGGGCGTTTCGTGCCCGGCCGCACGATGCCCGCCTGCTTTACGAACGCGACCAGCTCTGGAAACGGCTGGGCGAGACGCCCGCCCGCCGCCTGAGGGAACTGCGCCGCCACCCGGCGCTCGTCGACCAACGGGACGACCTGTCGATCGAACTCTGCGCCCTCTACAACCAAACCGGCGCGCCCAAGCGCGCGCTGGCCATCATTGGCCAACGCCGGTTCCAGCCGTGGGAAGGCGGCGAGGGCCAGGCGCTCGGCCAGCACGTGCGCACCCAGCTCGCGCTCGGCCGGCGCGCCCTGCGCCGGCG
The DNA here is from genome assembly GCA_037916645.1 of Opitutales bacterium. GTDB lineage: Bacteria > Verrucomicrobiota > Verrucomicrobiia > Opitutales > Opitutaceae > Fen-1467. The sequence goes on from JBAIXJ010000458.1 coordinate 3,788, forward strand.
GCGGGCCGCCCGAGCCGTCGACCATTTTCGCGCCGCCCTGGCCGCGCCGGAGAATCTCGGCGAGGCGAAGCACCTGCTCGCGAACCAGAGCGACATCCATTACTGGCTGGGTTGCGCGCTGGCGACCGCCGGGCAGGCCGAGGCCGCCCGCGGCGAATGGACGGCCGCAGCGGAATCCAAGGGCGACTTTCAGGCGATGAGCGTCCGCACGTTCTCCGAGATGACCTATTTCTCGGCGCTCGCCCTTAACCGCCTCGGTCGGAAGGCGCAGGCCCGGAAACTCCTCCGCGAACTGCTCGCGCATGCGCGCCGCCTCGCCCGGACGCCGGCCACGATCGATCATTTTGCGACCTCGCTGCCGTCCATGCTCCTGTTCGAGGACGACCTGCAGGCCCGCCAGCTGACAACCGCGCTGTTCCTCGAGGCCCAGGCCCGCCTCGGCCTCGGCCAGACCGCTGCGGCGCGCCGCCTGCTCCGGCAGGTGCTGCGCCGGGATCCGAACCACCCGCTTGCCGCCGACCTCATCGGCCCCGAGATTGCCGCCTCCGGCCGCGTCCTCTCCAGCCTCACGCCATGACCCCCCCGACCACTCTCGCCCGCCGGCTGCGGGCCTCCGCCGCGCTCCTCCTCACCACCGCCCTCCCCATGTCCGCCGCGACCACCCTCGACCTCGCCGGAACCTGGCGTTTCGAACTCGACCGCCACAACACCGGTGCCGCCGAACGCTGGTTCGCCCGCCCGCTGGCGGCCACCATCGACCTGCCCGGCTCGCTGCCGGCCGCGGGCATCGGCGACCCCGTCACGGCGGATACGGCCTGGACCGGCGGCATCGTCGACCGCTCCTATTACACCGCGCCCGCCTACGCGCCCTACCGCGAGCCGGGCCACATCAAGGTCCCCTTCTGGCTCCAGCCGGAGACGCATTATGTCGGGGCGGCCTGGTTCCAGCGCGACGTCGCCTTCCCCGCTGCCTGGGCCGGCCGCCGGGTTTTCCTGACCCTCGAGCGGCCGCACTGGAAAACCACGGTCTGGCTCGACGACCGGGAGATCGGCTCGAATGACTCGCTCGCGGCGCCGCATGAATACGACTTCGGCACCGCGGTCGCGCCCGGTGCCCACCGGCTGACGATCCGGGTCGACAATACCCTCGCTCCTGACATCGGCGAAAACTCCCACAGCATCACCGATCACACGCAGGGAAACTGGAACGGCATCGTCGGCCGCATCGCCTTGGAAGCGACCGCGCCGGCATGGATCGATGATCTCCAGGTTTATCCCCGCCTGAATTCGAATTCCGTATCGGTGCGGGGACGGGTCGGCGGAGCCGCCAGCCTGCCTCCGGACGCCGCGGTGATGATCAACGTCGCGCTCGCCGGCACGCCTGCGGCCGGGCCCGTGACGGCTCCCGTCCACGCCGACGGCTCGTTCGAGGCCGAGGTGGCGCTCGGCGCCGGCGCCCCGCACTGGGACGAATTCAACCCGGTCGTCTACCGGCTCACGGCGACGCTGCCCAACGGCGGGGCCAAGACCGTGCCGTTCGGCCTGCGCGAAATCGGCGCCACCGGCCGGCAGCTCACGGTCAACGGCCGGCCCCTCTTTCTCCGCGGCACGCTCGACTGCGCCGCGTTCCCGCGCACCGGGCATCCGCCGCTCGACGTCGAAGCCTGGCGGACCGAGCTCCGCACGATCAAGGCGTACGGCCTGAACCACGTCCGCTTCCACTCCTGGTGCCCGCCCGAGGCGGCGTTCGCCGCGGCCGACGAGCTGGGCGTCTACCTCCAGGTCGAGGCCTCCTGCTGGCCCAACCAGAGCACCACCCTCGGCGACGGCAAGCCGGTCGACGCGTGGCTCGAAGCGGAGACCGGGCGCATCCTGCGCGCCTACGGCAACCATCCTTCGTTTGCGTTCTTCTCCGCCTGCAACGAGCCCGGCGGCCCCCACCACGAAGCCTGGCTGCGGCAGTGGGTCGCCCGGCGCAAGGCGGAGGATCCGCGCCGGTTGTTCACCGCGGGCTCCGGCTGGCCGCAGGTGCCGGAAAACCAGTACCACGTCACGCCCGATCCGCGCATCCAGCACTGGGGCGCCGGGCTGGATTCGCGCATCAACCGGCTTCCGCCGGAAACGCGCACCGACTACCGCGCCTACATCGCCGCCCGCTCCGTCCCGGTGGTCAGCCACGAGATCGGCCAGTGGTGCGCGTATCCCGACTTCGGCGAGATTCCGAAGTACACCGGCTACCTCAAGCCCCGCAACTTCGAGATCTTCCGCGAAACGCTGAACGCGCACCGCCTCGGCGGCCAGGCGCACGACTTCCTCATGGCCTCGGGCCGGCTGCAGGTCCTGTGCTACAAGGAGGACATCGAATCGGCGCTGCGCACGCCGGAGATGGGCGGGTTCCAGCTCCTCGGCTTGAGCGACTTTCCGGGCCAGGGCACCGCGCTGGTCGGGGTGCTCGATGCCTTCTGGGAACCGAAGCCTTATGTCAGCGCCGCCGAGTTCCGGCGGTTCTGCGGTCCGACCGTGCCGCTGGCGCGGTTGCCGAAACGCGTCTTCACGACCGACGAGCATCTCACGGCCGACCTCGAGGTGGCGCACTTCGGCGCGGCGCCGCTCACCGGTGCAAGCGTTGCCTGGAGCCTGGTGGCGGACGACGGCCGCCCGGTCGCGCACGGCCAACTCGGCGCGCGCGACATCCCGCTCGGTGCCGGCCACGCGCTCGGCCACCTTGACCTCCCGCTCGCCGGGATCCCGGCGCCGGCGCGCTACCGGCTGGTCGTCGCCCTCGGCGGCACGGTGGAGAACGACTGGGACGTCTGGGTCTATCCGCCCGCGGCCCAGGTTCCGATCGCACCGCCGGCCGGCGTGACCGTGACCTCCGCGTGGGACACCGCCGCGCAGTCGGCGCTCGCGGCGGGCGGCACCGTGTGGCTGATGATCCCGCCGGATCGGGTCCGCCCCGACCCGCGCCGGGGGCCCGTGGCGCTGGGATTTTCAAGCATCTTCTGGAACACGGCGTGGACCCGCGGCCAGGCGCCGCACACGCTCGGCATCCTCTGCGATCCGAAGCACCCCGCCCTGGCCGCCTTCCCCACCGGAGCCGCCAGCGACTGGCAATGGTGGTACGCGATCCACGCCGCCGGGGCGATGATCGTGGACGGCCTGCCGCCCGAGCTGCATCCCCTCGTGCAGGTCGTGGACGACTGGTTCACGAACCGGCGGCTGGCCCTGGTGTTCGAGGCGCAAGTGGGTCCGGGCCGGCTGCTCGTGACCAGCATTGACCTGCGCGGCGACGCGCTTGACCCCGTGAGGCGCCAGCTCCGCGCCAGTCTGCTCGACTACGTCGCGGGACCGCACTTCCATCCGGCGGTTGAAATCAAAGC
>JBAIXJ010000459.1:0-3673 GCA_037916645.1 Opitutales bacterium
CCGCCGGACCGCCGCCGGGCGCGCGGCGTAGCCGCACCGCTCCAGCCGCTCAAAGTACCCGCGCATCCGGACGCTGTTCCATGAGGGGTCGCCCGTCAGGCCGGCGATTTCATCCCAGTCGCCCGACGGCCCGCACAGCGTGATCATGGCGTTGTGCATCGTGCACCCGCCGACCGTCGCCGCGCGCGGATAGAAGATGCCGCCGTGCGCGGCGTCCCACTTCGAATCCGGCTGGGCCGGACGGTCGTAATGTTTGACGAAGAACTCCCAGCTCAGCTCGGGCGCCTCGCTGGCGTGCGGATGAAAGGCCGGCACCTGCGCGACCTCGGGCTCGTCCCATCCGCCCGCCTCGAGCACCAGCACGCGATAGCCGGCCCGGGCGAGATTGGCGGCGAGCGGGCCGCCGCCGGCGCCTGAGCCGACCACGATGAAGTCATGATCGGCCGGAGGCGGCCGGGAAGGAGGCGGAGGGGCAGGCATGGCGCGGCTGGGCCACGAAAGGGGCAGCGAGGCCGGCGCGATCCCCGGACGGGGAGCACGCCCGGCGCATCAGAAGGTCTTCAGGAGTTCGATCAAATCGGCGCGCTCCTGGTCCGTGAGGTCCCGGCCGAAATAATGGCCGCGATCCATCACGAGATCCGGGTTGTTGCTGATCGCCAGGAGCTCGTTCGCAATGTCATTGAGCGCCCGCTGCTGCTCCGCGGGGGTGTCGGATTTCTGCAGGGCCGCGAGGCGCTTGATCACGGCGGCCACGTTCGCCGGCATCTTGGCGTCCTCGGGGTTGACGTTGGCCAGCAGGCTCACCGGCGTGCCCGCCGGAATCGGGCCGACGTTCAGGTCGCCCAGGCGGCCGGCGATGAAGTTCGCCGCGAAGATCGCGCCGAGGGCCAGCACGACCAGGGCATAGCCGATCCCGCGCTTCACCCCGCTCCCCTCGCTCTTCAGCAAGACCAGGAGCGCGAGCAGCAGGAGGACGGCCGGCAGGATCCACGCATGCTCGATGAGGAAGTGCAGCGGGCCGAGCGTGACGCCGGCGAGGAGTCCCTGCACGCTGTCGGCCGGGATGTGCAGCCGCGTTTCGACCGGCGTGCGCCAGATCAGGCCGTGGTCCCGGAGGTAGCGGGCGGCCGTGGCCATGTTGATCGGGTGGTCGACGTCGGTCGGCGGTCCCATGCGCCAGCGGTTGGCCGCCGCCTCCTCGTCGGTGGATCCCGGCGCCAGCAGCCGGCGGATGCCGTCGGCGAAGGCCGCCATCCGGCCGGCGACCGAGGGATCATTGTTGAACAGGCCCACGCTGTTGTTGTGCAGGTAGGGGGCGGTCGCCCAGAGGCTGATCAGGCTGGCCGGACGATAGTAGCCGCGCCCGCCGGCGGGGGCGGTCCACGCCACCTCCGTCTGGGTGAACGGATTCCAATAGCGGATCGTCCCCACCGCCGGAAGCTGCTTGTAGGTGTCGGACGAGAAATCCTCCCAGATGTGGTCGGCCACGCTGTTGCTGCCCAGCGAGCGCCCGGCCTCGGTCTGGATCACGTTCACCGGCACGCGGACTTCGCTCGAGAGGAAGTTGTTCTCCCAAAAATCCTGCTTCTCGACCTCGGCCAGCGCCCATTGCCGGTACCCGGGATCGGTGAGCTGCGCCAGCAACTGGTCGCCCGGGATCGCCTCCGGCCCGCGCGGGGCGCCGCTGAGGCCGTTCGGCTGCTTGCTGGAGTGGCAGATGATGCAGTGTTCGGCAAAAACCTTGCGCCCGGGGGCCAGTTCCGGCTCCCACGGGACTCCGTCGCCCTTGACGTAGGCCCGGCCGCCCGGGGCGTCGCGCAGGCGCATCGGCGCGGACGCCTTCAGGAAGAACTTCGCGAGGTACTCCACGCGCCATTTGTTCGCCTGCCAGTAGACGGAATTCGCCTCGAGATCCGAGAGCTTGAACGGCTGCTGCTTGCGGAACCCGACCAGGGGATTGTGCAGCGTGATCCATCGCTCGGAAAAGGTCCCGATGTTGAGATAGACCCGCGCCAGGGCACCCCACGTGCCGACCGAATCGGCACCCTCCAGCAACACGTGCGGCACCGGCCGGGGATTGGCCAGGGCGTCGGGTGCGCCCGCGAGCAAATCGGGCATGGACGCCGAGGCGGGCGACAGCTGCTCGAAAAGATTGTGGCCGTAACGGGCCTGATAGGCCGCCGCGTAGGCCGGGTCGCGGTGCACGAAGATGCCCGAGCGATCGAGGCGGGCGCCCACGTCCCAGATCGCATTCATCGTGTTGGGATTGTTGATGTTGTCCGACGCCACGAGCGAGGTGTCGATCGTGCCCGGCGGCTGGCTGTCCAGCAGGTGGTAGACGAAATTATCCTGGCTCAGGAGATTGCCGAAAACCGCCCGCGTGCGGAAATACTGGGCGCCGATGTTGGACGACAGGTTCGCCCAGCGCGGGGCCTCGACGTCCGCCGGCGGATTCAACGGGTGCGGCGACGCGTGGCACAGCGCGCACGCCATGCCGACCCGGTAAGGGCGAACCAGCTGGGGATCGTTGTAGTATTTTGGGTCGCTGCGGTACTTCTCCGCGTCCCAGCGCTGCCGCGCTTTTTCATCAAACTTGGGATTCGGGAACAGGCGCAGGCCCACGATTCCGGAGCGGTACCCATAGATCTCCGGCCGCGGCTGGGGTGCGGCGGCGTCTTCCGCGACCCGGATGTAGAGCCCATACTGATCGGGCTTGTCGGGCACTTTCGTTCCCGGCTCGATGATGAGACCGGCCGGACCGAAACGCTTTCCGCCCCAGGGGTCGTGCGGCGAGAAATCGCAGATCTTCAGCAGGTCCATGAACCCGTAGCTGTGCCCGGCGAGCCAGTCCCAGAACACCTCGTTGCCGGCGCACCACATCATCCAGGTATTGCGCCCCTTGACCTCGTCTTCGCTCAGCTCCAAGGCACGAAGGCCGCCGCGACCGTCGGCCACCCCGTCCATCTCATGAAAGTAGTCGTAGCTGGCGGCCGGAAAGTCGGCGGCGGTTTTCCCCAGCGCCTTCGCCTCGTCCACGATCGGACCCGCCCGCCCGGCCACGACGCCCATCGCGAAAAACAAGCCTGCGGCAACTAAACGCCGCCCATTAGCAATGACGGGGTATAACATAAGCGTACCTTTTGGCACTCTGCCAGATTAGTCGAATTTTTTCTGGGCTTCCCCGCCCTGCGGATCGCGGCGCGGCGACCTGCGGAGCCCAGCGGCTCGCGACCCGGTGATCCGTCTCATTTCGGGCGCGGGTTTCGCGCCAGTCAAATGGCGGCTTCGGCTCTCCTCAGCGACCCGGATCCGCGATCCGGGCGTGATCCTCAACCGGAACAATGCAGCGGAGGTCCACCGCTGATTGCGCGGATTGCCGCGGATCAATCGGAGGTCGATGAAAACGACCCCCACAACGAAACTCACTGTTTGGTGAAGCGACGACGAAATTGCATCACCTCAAGTTCCTGCTCCGGGATCATCCGCGCCCATCCGCGATATCAGCGGTCGAACTGAATGATCCCGGCTCAGGCCAGAACCGTGGCGGCCATCTCAACGGCGCAACCCGGCCAGGATCTCCTGGTATGCCGGCTGGCGCCGCAATCCGACAAACGCCGCGTCCTGCTCCAGTCGCGCCGCGTCTTTGAAGCCGGCTGCCACGGCCGCCCGCAGG
>JBAIXJ010000460.1:0-1528 GCA_037916645.1 Opitutales bacterium
GTCTGGCGCCAGGGGTATCCGTGGGCGCCACGCCGGTCGCCGTCCCCCATGTCCTCCAGGTCGGCACGTGGAACGGGATACAGGGCGCATTCTCAACCATCCAGTCCGCAGTGGATGCGGCGTCCCCCGGCGACTGGATCCTGATCGCCCCAGGTACCTACCACGAGACCGGCTCCGACTCCGATGGCGTCAGGATCACCAAGCCGGGCCTTCACCTCCGCGGCATGGACCGCAACGGCGTCGTCGTCGACGGTACCAAGGCTGGATTCGGCACCTGCAGTCCCGATCCCGCTGCGCAAGTGCTCGGACCGAACGGCGCCGGCAGGAATGGCATCGAGGTGTTCAAGGTCGACGGCGTGACGATTGAGAACCTGACGGCCTGCAACTTCCTCGACGGCGGTGGCAGCGGCGGCAACCAGATCTGGTGGAATGGCGGCGACGGCAGCGGCGTGATCGGGATGGGCAGCTATCGCGGCGCCTACCTGACCGCGAGCACTACTTTCTACTCCGATGCGCACTCCGCCTCATACGGCATCTTTGCCAGCAACGCGAGCGGACCGGGCGTGATTGAGCAGTCGTACGCGAGCAACATGTCCGACTCGGACTTCTATGTCGGCGCGTGCCGCGACTGCAACGCGATCCTGCGCGGGGTGCACGCGCAGAACAGCCCGCAGGGTTTCTCTGGCACCAACGCCGGCGGCCACCTGGTGCTCGAATTCTCGGAGTGGGACCACAACCGGGTCGGGATCGCCTCCACCACGCTTGCCAACGACGACCGGCCCTCGCCACAGGATGGATCGTGCCCCGGCCAGCCCGGCACGTCCTGCACGCTGATCCAACACAACTACGTCCACGACAACAACAACCCCAACACGCCCGCGGAAGGGATCGCGGCGACGGTGCCGGTCGGGACTGGCATCGTCCTCTCGGGCGGGCGCTACGACACCGTGCAGAAGAACCTGGTGACCGGCAATGGCGCCTGGGGTGTCCTCGCCAACGACTATCCCGACGGCACACTGCCGTATTGCGATGGCGGCGTCCCGTTCTTCAACCCGCCACCACCTTTCGACCAGATCCTCGGGCCGGTGATCCCCTGCTACTTCCACTCGTTCGGCAATCGCGTGTTCCAGAACCTGTTCTTCGGCAACGGTTCCTTTGGCAACGCCACCAACGGCGACCTGGCCAACGCCGCTCTCGACTACCCGATCCGCAACTGCTTCGCGGGCAACATAGACGTGAAAGGCCAGCTAAGCAGCTCGCCCGTCAACATCCAGGCTCCCTCGGTGCTGGGCTCCTGCAGTGGTCCCTGGGTGGGCGACCCGGCCCAGGAAGCCTCGCTCTTCCTTCAGATCCTCTGCGACGCCTTCGGCCCAGCGTCTGGGGCCTGCTCTTCGCCCAACCAGTATCCCACCCAGACCGCGGTGACGCTTATGCCGATCCCGCACGAGCACGGTATGGACGATCCCTGTGTGGGTGTCCCGACCAACTCCTGGTGCCGAGGGCACTGAGGGACGCGTGACCGAAAACG
>JBAIXJ010000461.1:0-3377 GCA_037916645.1 Opitutales bacterium
GGCCGGCTGGAGGAAATTGACGGTCACCCCGCCGCCGCGCTGGTCTATCGCCGCCGCCTGCACACCATCAACCTGTTCATCTGGCCCGAAGCCACGGGGACGGTGGCGGCGCGGCGCGACCACCGCCTGGGCTATCAGATCGACGCGTGGTCCCGCGACGGGCTCAACTTCCTGGCGGTATCCGAGATCCCGGCGGATGAGCTCGCCGAGTTCGCGCGCGAATTCCGCGCGCATACGCCCGGACCCTGACGCCTGGCGGCCGCCGACCGTCTCGATCCGCCGAGTCTTCAGAACAGATCAAGCTGCCTCGCGCGCGGCGCAGCCGGGGGCTCCTCCCGCTGGAGGTCGAGCAGGGCCGCGCCAATGGACCGAAGGAAGGGCGAGGGCGAACGGATGCGCATTTCGCCGCGCCAGTGCCGGCGGCGGGCATGAGTCAGGAACAAACGTTCCCGCGTCCGAGTGAGACCGACAAAGAAGAGGCGCCGTTCCTCGGCGACATTCACCTCTTCCGTGTCGTCGAAACCGAATCGGTGCGGGAGAAGTCCGTCCTCGCAGCCGACGAGAAAGACGACCCGGAATTCGAGCCCCTTGGCGGCGTGGAGTGTCAGGAGCGAGACCCGCTCCGCCCGCGGGTCATAGAGGTCGACGTCGATGCCGAGCGCGAGTTCATCGGCGAACGCATCGAGATTGGCGCCATGCCGGGCGGCCAGCGGACGCAGCGCGTCCGTAATGGGCCGGAGATCGGGATCCGGGGTCTCGCGTTGCACCAGCTCGGCGCTGGCGGCTGCCAGGCGATCGGCCAGCGGCTCGTCCGCCGGGAGGACTTTGAGGCGCTCCAGCAGCGCCCGCACCGTCGGATGGTCAGCCAGCGGCGTGTGCGCCCGCTTCTGGAATGGAATGCCGGCGCGGGCGAGCGCTTCCATCAACGGCGGCGTCTGGGCGTCCGTGCGGTAAAGGACGGCAAAATCGTTGAACCCATAGGCCCCCGCGGCCCCGGTGCCGACACGGCCCGCGTCGAACGACGTCAGGCTGGTGCCGCCTACGAGCTGCTCGAGGGCGGCGGCCACGAACTCCGCCTCCGCCCGGTCGGACGAACACTCACGCAGCACGACCCGGACGGAGCTCGATTCCCTCGCCTGCAACACCCGGCCCGGCACGAGCGTGGTCGGGCGCACGGCCTGCAACGCGGCGTCCACGATGGTGCGCGTCGACCGATAGTTGCGAACGAGGCGCACCTCACGGGAGCCCGGGTAGTCCCTCCGGAAACGCTCGAAAAGTCCCGCCTCGGCGCCGCGAAAACCATAGATCGATTGGTCGGGATCGCCGATGACGCAGAGCGACCGCGGGGGCGCCAGACTGGCCGCGGGCGCGGGGTCGGTGGCCGTGAGCAACTGCATCAACCGGTATTGGCGCACGTCGATGTCTTGAAACTCGTCGACCGAGAGGTGGGGCCAGCGCCCGGCATACCGCCGGGCGAGATCGGAATCGGCCTCCAGGAGGCCGACCGGCAGGGAGATCAGATCGTCGAAATCCACCCAACCCCGCGCGCGCAACGCCCGCTCAAATTCCGGTGGCCGCGCCGCGGGGTCCGAGATCGCACGGGCCGCCTCGGCGGCGGGCAGTCCCAGCGCTTCGCGGGCGAGCGCAAGCGCGTCGGCTCCGCTCGCCACCCGCAGCGGCGCGCCCAGACCGAGGCGCGCCTCCTGTTCCCGCAGGATGGCCAGGCCGAGCGCATGGAACGTCATCACCGGTATGCGGGGACCAAGTCCGCCGGGAAGCAGGACCGCGAGGCGTTCGCGCATCTCCGCCGCCGCCCGCCGGGTGAAGGTGAGGGCGAGACACGCCTCCGCCGCCGCGCCGCAATCGGCAATCAGGTGGGCGATCCGATGCGTGAGCGTGCGGGTCTTCCCCGTGCCGGGACCGGCGACGATCACCAGGCTGCCCGAGGAGATCGCCGCCGCGGCGCGCTGCTCCGGGTCCAGCCCGGCGAGGAAAGGCGACATCGCCCTGTCCGCCCCGGCCTCAACCACGGGCGGCGCGGACAACGCCCGGGGCGATTCCTCGACCGCCGCGGGCTCAACGCGCCTCGCGGCCGGTTCCAGACCGGGACGATGTTCCTCCGGAAGGTCAAAAAGGAGCCGGATCGACTTGCCGCCCTCGAGTTCCGAGGGCTTGAACAGGCGGATCACGCCATACTCGCCGTCATAGCCCCCCTGACGGATCACCTCGCCGGCACGCAGGCGCCGGATGGCCTCGACCAGCAAGGGACCGGCCACGCGGCCGATCTCGTCCAGCGGTGTGCCGCCGAGGACATCCAGCTCGGGTCCAAGCCGGGCGAGGAGCTGTTCGTAGCTTCCCTGGACCGCCTTGGTCTTGGGCCCGGCCTGGGCGATCTCGCCCAGCATCTCCGGAAGCGGGACGAGGCTGTGGAACGGCGCGGCCAGCGGCGGCGCCAGTTCGCCGGTCCGGTCGGCGAGCTCGAGCACGCGATTGAGCACGCCGATGGTCAGGGGCGCCCCGCAAACCGGGCATCGATTGCCGAGCCGCCGGGACTCCTCCGGCCCGCAGCGGAACCCGCAGGCCCGGTGCCCATCCAGGTGGTATTTGCCCTCCTCGGGAAAGAACTCGACGGTGCCGCCGTAGCCGGCGCCCGTGGCGAGAGCGTTCTTGATCGCAAAGTAATCGAAGGCGCAGTCAAACCGGCACGCCTCGCGGCCGAGGTTGCCCGGCGAATGCGCGTCGGAATTGGACACCAGCCGGAACCGGTCGAGCATGGACAGGCGCCAGTTCATCGGCGGGTCGGAGGAAAGCCCGGTTTCGAGCGCGAACACATGAGCCGAGAGATCCCCGTAGCATTCCTCGAACGCGTTGAACCCGGATTTGGAACCAAAGACTGAGAACCAGGGCGTCCAGATGTGCGCCGGAATCAAAAAGCACGCCTCGCCGGCGGAAAGACAGATCTCCAGCAGGTCGCGGGACTTGAGGCCGAGGATCGGCCGGCCGTCCGACGCCAGATTGCCAATGCGGGCGAGCCTCTGGACCATGCGGTCGGCGGAAGCCAGGTCCGGCGCATAGAGCAGGTGGTGGACCTTCCGCACCCGATCGCCCTGCTTGTAGATCGTGGAGATCTCCACCTCCAGCATGAAGCGAACCGTGGCGCCAGCCATCGCACAGGGCCCGAGTTCGGCCGCAACCGCCGCCTCGAGATCGTCGCGCAATCGGAAGAGGCCCGGCTCGGCCGGGACGAGTTCTTCCCTGATTGCCGCCATCCACCGGGGATGGGTGAAGTCGCCGGTGCCGACAACGGTGACACCCTTCTTCTTCGCCCAGAGCGCAAGGTGATAGAAATCAAGGTCTCCGCTCGTCGCCCGGGAGTA
>JBAIXJ010000462.1:0-3091 GCA_037916645.1 Opitutales bacterium
GTCTTGCCGGCGCCGTTCGGCCCGAGCAGGCCGAAGATCTCGCCCTCCACCACCTCGAAGGTGACGCCGCGGATCGCCTCGACCGCGCCGTAGCGCTTGGCGAGATCTCGCACCGAGATTCGGGCGGGCGGGGGCTCAGGCATCGCGCCAACCCAAATGCCAAGGCGGCGCGGCTGTCAACCGACGACCGGGGCGACGGCCCGGCGCGCCGTGCCCGCCGCGCGCAAATCCCAAACTCCAATCGCCAAATCCCAAACGGCCTCCGCAGCCGTCGGCCGAAGGCACAAGTGAAAAGTAACCAGGGCCAAGGGTGGCGGATTGGCCCGGGAGTTTGCCGTCCGTAGCAGACGAGGTAACGAGGCTGGTCGGCATTCGGTTGCGGACCAGCCGGGTTTCGACCTGCCGGCCCGCAATCTGATTCTCTCACTCCGCGCGCAGCAGCCGCGCGACGTCGACCCGCGCCGCGCGCCGGGCGGGCAGCCAGCACGCCGCCACGGCCGCGACCAGCAGAATTGCGGCCACGGCGGTGTAGACGACCGGCTCGTAGGATGCAGTCTCGTACAGCAGGCTCCGCAGGAAGCGCGTCAGCCCCAGCGCCCCGGCCACGCCGACGCCGACGCCGACGATCGACAGAACGACGCCGCGCCGGAGGACCAGCCCCGCCAGGTTCCTGGGCGTCGCGCCGAGCGCGAGGCGTACGCCGAATTCGCCCGCCCGGCGGTCGACGGTGTAGGCGAGCACCGAAAACAGGCCGACCGTGGCGAGCACGAGCGCGAATCCGGAAAGCAGCTGGAGGATCGCGAGCGCCGTTCGCTCCATCGACTGCATCGTGTCGATCCAGCCGTTCATGGCCTGCACCTGCCAAACCGAGAGGTCCGGGTCGAACTCGTACACCGCCCGCCGCACGAGACCCTCAAACGCCTTGTCCGGATCGCGGCCGAGGCGCAGGAGGAAGGTCGAGAGATTGGGCGGCCACCACCAGTCGGAGCAGTAATAGTGAAGTTCCGGCGCCGAGCGGACGGACTCGCGGACATCCTTCACCACGCCGACGATCTGCAGCGGCTGGACCTTGTTGTTCTCCAGCACGGGGAGCGCCTGGCCGATCGGGTCGCGGTCGCCGAAGAGCCGGCGCGCCAGGCTCGCGTTGATGACGACCTGCTTGCCGTTGTCCCGTTTCTCCGGGAGCCAGGCGCCCTTGAGCAGCGTGAGGCCGGCCGTGCGCTGGAAGTCGTAGGAGACGTCGTCCCGGGCGATCGGCAGATCGGTGCCATCGGGCAGTCGCACCTTGGTCGAGGGATTGGCGAACCCGGCGAGCAGGGCATTGGAGCCGAACGCGGCGTCCTTCACGCCGGGGATCGCCCGCAGCCGCTGCTGCAAACGCAGGAAGAGCAGCAAGCGGTCCTCGCGCTCGGGGTGGTGATCGGCGGGGATCGTGAGCTGGACCTTGACCTTCCCGGCGGGATCAAAACCGAGGTCGACCTGCTGCAAACGCTGCAGCGTGCGGACCATCAGTCCTGCGCCCGCGAGCAGGATCACGGCAAAGGCCGCCTGCAGGACGACGAGCGCGTCGCGCAGCCGTGCCTGCCGCGGCGTCTCGCCCCGTGCCAGGCCGCCTTCCTTGAGTCCCTCCTGGACGTCGGCCCGGAACACGCGCGCCGCCGGCACGAGCACGATCAGCAGACAGGTCACGGCCGTCAGGCCGCCCATGACCCCGAGCACGCGCCAGTCCAGGCTCAGCGACGTGCCCCAGCCGAGGTTCGGCATGGTCGCCCGGATCAGGAGGGGAAAGATCCAGTGGGTGACCAGGAGCGCGCCGCCGCAGGAGAGCGCGGACAGCAGGGCGCCCTCGGCCGCGAACAGCCGGATCGTCCGCCAGCGCCCGCCGCCCAGCGCGAGCCGGATCGACAGCTCCCGGCGCTTCCCGAGCACGCGGATCAACAGCAGATTCGCCGCGTTCAGGCAGGCGATGGCGTAGAGAAAACCGACTGCGCCAACCAGCATCCAGTAGATTTCCGGGCGGAAGTATCGCTTGAGTTCGTCCAGCCGGATCAGCGACAGCTTGGAGTCCTCAAAGCCCTTGGCGAACTGGGGCGCGAGTTTGAGCTTCACCGCGGCCAGCGCGGCATTGGCCTGCGCGGGCGTGACCCCCGGCTTCAGCCGACCGACGGCAAACATTATGGTGTCCCACGGTTTCGCCGGATCGACGCGAAAGACGAACGGCCGGCAGATGTCGGCGTAGGCAAAGGCGGGGAATTGGGCGTCCGGAGGCAGGACGCCGACGATCTTGCAGCGCTGCCGGCCCACCTGGAGTTCGCGGCCGAGGACGTCGGGCACTCCCCCGAAGAACTCCTGCCAGCAGCGGTGGCTGATGACAGCGACATCGTCCGCGCCCGGCTTGAACTCCTCCGGCAGAAAGCCGCGGCCGAGCATCGGCGCCAGGCCGAGCGTGTGGAAGAAATCGGGCGAGACCAGCTGCACCGGCAGCTGCAGTGGCGCGCCGCCGATCACCACATTCACCGGCAGATACCGCGACGCGGCGTACTCGGAGAAGAGGCTCATCTGCTCCCGGCAGGCCTCGAATTGGACGCCAACGATGAAGGCGTTGGCCGCGACGTCACTCGCGTTCATCCGGACCGAGATGCTCTTCGACCCGATGACGAACAGCCGGTCCTTGTCGGGCCAGGGCTCGGAGCGGAACAGCACCCAGTACGTGACCGAGAAAATCGCCGCGGCGGCGCCAATGCCCAGCGCGAGCGTCAGCACGACGGTGAGGGTGAAGCCCCAGGCGCGGGTCAGGGAGCGCAGCGCGTAGCGGAGGTCGGAGAGCATGCGGAGTCCGGGCGGAAGCGGGAGATCGGCGCGGCGAATGGCGCCCGGGAGTTCCTAGCGGCCGCGGGTGGCTTCGTAAATATGGAAAACGACGGCCGGCCACGCGATCTCCGCCATAGCGTAGCAGCCGAGGTCACGAGGCTGTCCACCAATTCGGACGATGAATCAGCCTCCTGACGTCGGCTTCTACGGTGCGGATGTTCCCGTGGCGATCGGGCGCGACGGCGTGGCCCGCCGTGTAGGCTGCCAGCTTGCTGGCGCC
>JBAIXJ010000463.1:0-2009 GCA_037916645.1 Opitutales bacterium
AACTGCCAGCGCATCGTGCGGGGCTCGGCCCGCACGAGCCCCTCCAGCCCGCTCGTCTGCGCGGTGTATTGGTTCAGCGCCTCGGCGAAGTCGCCCAGTTGCGAGGCGACGCCCCCCAGCCACGAATGCGCGTTGGCGATGCGGAAGCGGAAGTCGAGGTCGTCCGGCTTGGCCGCGGACATCTTCTCCAGCGTCGCCAGTTCCGCCCGGAAGCCCGCCGCCGCCGCGCTGAAATCGCCGCGCTGCTGGCGCAGCACCGAAAGGTTGTGGTCGCCGGACGCGAGCTCGCTCTGCCAATCGAGCCGCGCGGGGTCGAGGGCCGCGAGGGCCGCACCGGTGTCGTGATAGCGTTGCAGCCAATCGGCCGCCGCCACGAACTCGCCGCGCCGCCAGTGCACGAATCCGATCCAGAACTCGGCCTGGCCGCGCTCGAAAAGCAAGCCGCCGTCGGCCGGATGCCGCCGCACCAAGGCGGCGGCGCGGTCATACGCTCCCGTGAACGCGGCCTGCGCCTCGGGATACCGCTCCTGATCCATCCGGATCTCCCCGATCTGCCGGAGGGTCTTCGCATAGCGGGCAAGCGTGGCGTCATCGAGGCCTTCCGTCGCCTGCGAGGAGAAATAAGCCATGGCCCGGTCGCCGACCGACTCGAGCACGTCCAGCCGGCCGACCTTGGCCAGCTGCGTGCGCAGGTCGCCCAGCATGAACCCGAGCAGGTCCTCCGCCCGCTCGCGGGCGGCCAGCGCGCGGGTGCGTTCCACGGCGGCGACCCGTTCGGCCCGCCGGGCCCGCAGCGCCTGGACGGTGCTGACGACGGTGCCGGCCATCAGGGCGAGGACCACCAGTCCCCCGGCGGCGAACCCCAGCCGGTGGCGCCGGACGAGCCGGCTGATGCGGTAGGCGGTCGTGGGCGGACGCGCGAGCACCGGCTCGTGGTGCAGATGCCGCTGGACGTCCGTGGCCAGGCCGTTGGCCGTTTCGTACCGGCGGTTGCGGTTCTTCTCCAGCGCCTTCATCACGATCCAGTCCAGATCGCCGCGGAGCAGGAGCGAGAGCTGCGCCGGGGCCGTTCCGCGCTGGCGCGCGGTGGTGTCGCGGTCGGCATCCGCCAGCGTGTCGAGGCGGGTCGACGGCTTGGGCGGCTCGACCTCGCGAATGATGCGCCGGATCTCATCCAGCCCGGCCTGCAGGAGGGACTGGGGATCAAAGGGCGGGCGGCCGGTCAGCAGCTCATAGAGCAGGACGCCGAGGGAGTAGATGTCGCTCCGGGTGTCGACGTCGATGCCGCTCATCTCCGCCTGCTCCGGGCTCATGTAGGCGGGCGTGCCGATGAACTGCTCGAAGGGGGTGAACAGCGTCCGGTTGGTGAGCCGGCCCTGCGTGGCCTTCGCAATCCCGAAGTCAATGACCTTGGGCACGGGTTCACCGTCGTGCAGCGTGACCAGGATGTTGGACGGCTTGAGGTCGCGGTGGATGACGCCCTTTTGATGGGCGTGCTGGACGGCATGGCAGACCTGCGTGAAAAGTCCGAGGCGGGCGGCGGTGGACAGATTATGCTGGTCGCAGTACTTGGTGATGAGCACGCCCGGGACCAGCTCCATGACAAAGTACGGCCGCCCGGCGTCCGTGGCGCCCGCGTCGAGCACCCGGGCGATGTTGGCGTGGTCCATCAGCGCGAGGGCCTGCCGTTCCGCCTCAAAGCGGGCGATGACCGCCTTGGTATCCAGGCCGAGCTTGATGACCTTCAGGGCGACCCGCCGGCGCACCGGCTCCTCCTGCTCCGCCATCCAGACCACCCCGCACCCGCCCTCCCCGATCTGTTGCAGCAGCTTGTAGCGGCCGATCCGGGTGCCGGGACGATCGAGCGCCTCGCCCAGCGCCGAGGCCGCGGCACGGTCCGCCGGCCCGCCCGCCCCCGGCTCCGGCATGAAGTTGCCCGCCGATTCGTGCGCGACCAGCAGGGCTTCGAGCCGCCGGCGCAGGTCGGCGTCACCCCCGCAGGCCGTGTC
>JBAIXJ010000464.1:0-2711 GCA_037916645.1 Opitutales bacterium
CCGTACTCGTCGTGGATCAGGGGGATGCCCTGGGCGATCAATGCCTCTGACTTCTGGATGGCGCCCTTCACGACATCCACGTCCTTGCTCCGCACGACCAGCGTCATCACGGCCATGTAGCGGGGCAGCACCGGCTGGCCCTTCTCGCGCCGCTCGTTGGCGCGATCCGTGATGCTCGGCAGGCCCATGGCGCAGTCCTCCCGGGACACCCGATTCTTCGCCAGGAACTCCAGCACGGCCGTTTTGGCGTCGTCCATCTCCGCCCGCAGCGACCGGAGATCGTCGGAGGCCACGGCGAACCGGATGGGCCAGATGACCAGGGTGGCCTTGACCTCGCGCTCCGAGAGCCCCCGGACAGTGAAATAACGGTCGAACTCGCGTCCCTTCTTGACCGCGGCTCCGATCTGGACGCCGAAGATGGCAAGACCGAGGGCGAGCAACGCGCCGAGGACGGCAAACGAACGGGTGGTGATCATGGGGTATGCAATGTTGAGGTCCGCCCCAGGGACGGGTCCGAAGGGCGGGCCTCGGCGCTGCCGGTCGGAATCGATTGGTGCGGCTGAACTACCACTTCAAAAGGTAGACGGGCAAAAGCGCGCCGAGCGCGGCGACGAACTGCAGACCGAGGATTTTCAGCCCGAGGCCGGGCGCTTTCGGCAGCCAGCGGACGGCGGAATACGCGATGATCGGGGCTTGGGCGGCGATCGCGAGCTGCCAGAGGTGCGCCGCGGCGCCTTCGTCGGCCCCCGCAGCCATTCCGTGGGACAGGAGTTGAACCAAGACAATGGCCATCGCGGTCAGCGACAGCGCGACAGGCAGGTAGGCGCTCGGGTGCCGGCAGGCCTCGGCAAATGTTGTTGGGAGTTTCATGCTAGAGCGGTTGCAGGAATTATGGGCCCTGAAGGCCCGGTTGCCGGCCGGGCGGCCCGCCCACCCGCCGTCGCTAAAGCTTTGGCGGGCGAGCTTGCCTTCGCGGGCACGCCGCAGCCTCGGCGAAGGCGGCCGGGCGGCCTACAGCGTCGACAACGTCGGCCACGGTAGCCGGCCCCGATGAAGGCCCGATGAAATCTCCGAGAAATCCCGGTGAAAACGGGCCGGCTGGGTCCTCCATCGAATCCGGAATGGAGCCGTCGGGTAAACCCCCAGCTCAAGAATTTCACAGTGCCCGTGAGCACGATCGTCCGAGGGTCGGCTGGAGCGGCGACGCCCCCGTCGCCGATGCATGGGAGAACGCGACGAGGGCGTCGCGTCCCCAGTGCGCCCAAACAGAAAGAGCGCGTTCTGCCCTGCTGCCGAATGCCCTCGCGGGTCTAGGAATTGGCCGAGCTATCGGACAGCCCCTTGCGGCGCGGTTCCTCCGGCTGGCGCAGGGAATGCAGCAGGTAGATGATCACCCCGACGCAGATGCCGGAATCGGCGACGTTGAAGGTCGGGTAGGTGTAGCTGCCGAAATGGAAGTCGAGGAAGTCGACGACGTGCCCGTGGATGAGCCGGTCGACCAGGTTGCCGAGGATGCCGCCGCAGAGCAGCCCGAAGCTGATCTGCACGGTCCAGAGGCGCAACCCGAGCTGGTGCCGCCAGGCGAAGATGGCCACCAAGGTGGCCACCGCGAGCAGCGCGAGGAAGCCGCTCCGGCCGCTGAAGAGGCTCCACGCCGCGCCGGTGTTGCCCACGTGCACCAGGTTGAAAAAGCCGTCGATGACCACGATCTCGGCCGACTGCGGGCCGTAGGTGGGATAGGGCAGGCGGGCGCTGATCCAGGCCTTGGTGGCCTGGTCGAGCACGAACACGGTCGCGGCGAGGATCAGCAGGAGGCGGTAGACGCGAATCCGCTCGAGGCGCGAGCGGGCCGGGGAATCGGCGCGGGGGGGCGGAGCAGGCGGCGTGGCCGGGGGGCCAGGCGGGGCGGGGATCATTCTTCCGGCTCTTCCTCGATCATCTTGCCGCCCTCCTCCGTGGTGGTGTCGGCGAAGATGCCCGCACGCTGAATCGAGCGGTGCTTGGTCTTCTCCAGCTCCTTCTGCGCCTCGGCCGAGTAGCGCGTGAAGGGCACCGCCAGCAGGCGGTCGCGGCTGATGGGTTTGCCGGTCAGCTCGCAGATGCCGTAGGTGCCGGCGTGGATGCGGTCGATGGCGGCCTCCACCTCGGACAGGGCCTCCTGTTCGCTGGAGACCAGGCTGAGCGCGAAATCCCGGTCGAAGGTGTCGGTCCCCGCGTCGGCCATGTGCTGGCCGTAGCCGGACAGATCGCCGGCGTCATCCTTCGCCGAGCGCTTGAGCGTCTCCTCGGAGTGCTGGCCGAGCGACTCGAGGACGTGGTTGCGCAGGTCGACGAGGATCTTGTAGTACCGGCGGTACTTCTCGGGGATTTCGGGCGCCTCCGCGGCCTCAGCCGCGGTCCGCTGGGCCTTGGCCGGATTGAAGCCGAGGATGTCGGCGAGCGATGCGGCCTTGATGTGATGGGGAACCGGGGGCCGGCTGGCGCCCTTGACCGGCGTGGCGGCGCGGGCACCCTCTTTGGCCGGCGTACCGGCGGCCCCGTCCGCAGGGCGCGCCACCTTCTTTTCGTTCTTCTTCGCGATCTCCCGCACCTCGTCGAGGCTGAACGCGATCGGCTTGGCGGTCTTGCGCTCGAGGATGCGGCGCTTGAGGTCCTTCGGGCTCAGCCCCTTGGCCGGGGTCGCCGCGGGCTTGGCGCCGTGCTCAGGCTTG
>JBAIXJ010000465.1:0-7610 GCA_037916645.1 Opitutales bacterium
CCGCGGCGATGAAGCTGAGGTCATGCTGCGGCGGGACCGCGGCCAGGTCGCGGGCCACGGGGGGCGGCTGGGCCTGGCCGTCGTTGATGGCGTGCGCGGTCGTGACGATGAGGCTCCGGCCCTCCTGTCGGTAGATGGCGGTGAGGCGGGTCACCGGAAACGCAGCCGGGCCCGGACGGCCGGGGTCGGCGACCTCGGCGACAGCGATCAGATCCTTGAGCACGTTGCCGGCGCCCACCGAGGGCAGCTGGTCGACGTCGCCGACGAGGAGCAGGTGCGCCCGGGAGGGCACCGCGGCGAAGAGCGCGGCGGCGAGCCGGGTGTCGAGCATCGATGCCTCGTCGACGATCAGGAAATCGGTCGCCAGCGGGCTGTGCTCGTTGAGGGTGAAGCCGCCTTTCGCGGCGTCGTACTTGAGCAGGCGGTGGATGGTGGAGGCGAAGCCGCCGGTGGTCTCGGTGAGCCGCTGCGCCGCGCGGCCGGTCGGGGCGGCGAGATGCACGCGCACCCGCTTGGCCTTCAGGATGGCGACGAGCGCATGCAGGATGGTCGTTTTGCCGACGCCTGGTCCGCCGGTCAGAATGCTGACCTTGTTCGTGAGCGCGCAGCGCAGGGCCTCGATTTGCCGCTCGTGGAACGATATGGCCGCCCGCTCCTGGATCCAGGCGAGGGCTGCGTCGACCTTGATGGGCGGCAGGCCCGACTCGGTCCCGATCAGCCGCGCGACGGCGCTCGCGATCTTCTGCTCGGCGCGGTCATTCGCGGGCAGTTGGATGAGAGTCTCGTCATCGAACGCTCCTTGGGGTTTGGCGCCTGGAGCCGGGGTCTCCCCGGCCCCGGAGTGGGCCGTGAGATCGTGCTGGCCGATCAGCGCCTTGAGGCGGTCCGCGAGACGTTCCCGGGTGGTCTGCAGCAGCTCGGTGGTGGTCTCGAGCAGCGCCGCCGCCGGGTACGCCGTGTGGCCCTCCTCCTCGAGCGTCTCGAGCGCATAGAGCAGGCCCGCGTCCAGCCGCGGCGGGGCGTCGTTCGCGAAGCCGAGGTTGATCGCGATGCGGTCGGCGGTTTTGAAGCCGATGCCCTCGATCTCGCGGGCGACCCGGTAGGGCTCGGTCGTCAGGATCCGTTTCGCCTGCCCGCCGTAGCGGTTGACGAGCTTGACGCATTGGGAGGTCGAGACGCCGTACGTCTGCAGGAAGATGTGGATCTCGCGCAGCGCGCGCTGGCTTTCCCACGCCAGCTTGATCGCCGCGGCGCGCTTGGGGCCAATGCCCGCCACGCGCCGGAGGCGGGCGGATTCCTCGCTGAGCACGCGGAACGTGCCGGTGCCGAACGCGTCGACGATCTTGTTGGCGTAGACCTTGCCGATGCCGGGCACGAGGCCGCTGCCGAGGTATTTGCGGATCCCGTAGACCGAGGCCGGCAGCTCCGAGGTGAAGGACTCGACCCGGAACTGGTCGCCGTGTTCGCGGTGGTGGGTCCACGTCCCGCGCACGTGCAGCGTCTCGCCGCACTGCACCCCGGGCAGGGGGCCGACGATCGTCACCTTCTCGTCGGTGTCCTCGCGGCGGAACTCGGCGATGGTGTAGTGGTTCTCCTCGTTGAGGAAGATGATGCGCTCCAGCACGCCGGCGAGGGCGGAGGCGGGATTGAGGGGAGCGGAAGCCACGACCGAACACCGTTGGCCGGGATCGCCGAAAAGAAAAGCCCATAGCCCGGATCGGACGGGCGCCGGAGCCCCTTTCGGCCGCGGGGAGTCGCCTCCGGCCCGACGCCGGGTTCGCGACTCAGAACGGGATGCTGGCCTTGAGGGTGCCGCTATCCTGGTGGAGATGGCTCGCGGAAATGTTCCGGTAGCCGAGCCGGACGGACAGGCCGCGCTTGGCGACGAGTTCAAAGCCGGCCTCGGCCTGAAGTTCATTCTGGCCCAGCTCGATCGGGACGATCATGTCGTCCACGCCGTCCGGGGCTCCCTGCAAACCGGCGCGGACCTTTGTCTCCGGATCATTGAAGTAGTGCTGGAGGCCCAGGCTGACGTAGGGCCGCAGCCGGAGGCCGGTCTTGGTCGTGTGCTCGAAACCGCCTTCCACCCGGGGGGTGAACCAGCTGTGCGTTTCGCTGAAGCTCGCCAGGGTCAGGCTCTGCGCGTCGGCGCCGGTTTCGTGCGCCGTCTTCGCCTTGAGCTGCAGGGCGCCCAGATCCAGCGACGGCTGCAGGTAGATCCGGTTCCCCTGGCGGGTGGTCCGGATGAAATCGTGGGATCCGCGCAGCAGGCCGCTCGCGATCTCGAGCGCGCGGCTGGCGCTGGTTTGGCGGGGCGTGGTGGCGTCGACCAGGCGGTGCATCTTCATGTCGTTCCAGCCGTAGGCGGCGGCGGCGGCGAGCGTGGTTTTGCCCAGCCGTCGTTCCAGCGTCAGGCCGACGTGCTTGGTCTCGCCCTTGCCGTTCCAATTCCCCGCATAGCCGTCCTCCTTGTCGTTCTCCAGCGCCAGGCCGATGCCGGCCGTCCAGGGGCCGAGCTCTTTCTGCAGGCCGACCGTCGAGCGGTTCGCGGAGAGGTTCGCCTCCTTGAAGTCGCCGTAGGCGTCGTGCGAGCCCGATTCGATTTCCTCTTGGAACCAGACCTTCCAGCCCTTTTTCGTTTCGCTCCGGCGGTCGCCGGCCCGGCGGTCGAGCAGGGTGTAGCCGAACTGCTGGCTGCTGCGGATCTGCACCGCCTGTTGTTCGCCGTAAAAATCGGGCGCCAAGTCGGACAGCACGGCGGCCACCGTCTCCGCCTGCGGGGCGAACAGCATCTTGGTCACGAGGTCGGCCAGGGCCGGGGAGCTGCCGGCGTTCTGCACGTCGTTCACGTAGTCGCCGACGGCATCCAGATTCCGGCCCAGCCCGGCGGGGCAGAAATCGACCGCGAACTGGAGGTCGATGGTCTTGCCGGACGGATTGCCGAGCGCGTACTTGGCCACGGCCGAGGGCGGCGCCGTGAACGTCGCGCTGTTGATCGTCGTGCCCAGCGCGCCCGCGAACAGCGGGATCGAATACTGCCCGGATTTGATCAGCTGCGGGTTCAGCAGGGTGATCTCGATCCGGCCGGCGAGGTCGACGGTGCCCGTCGCGGCGATCTCGTCGGCCTGGTTGTTGCCGAAATCGACCTCGGCCTGGGTCAGGCCGGTCGACGTTTGCTGGAAGCTGCCGACGAGATCGACGCGCTGCGCCTTGGCCATGCCGCCCGGCTGCATCGTGCCGCTGTTGACCAGGAAGTTGGCCTCGTCACCCAGGTGCAGGGCCGGCCCGGGCACCAACAGCGCGCCCGGATGATTGACGAACCGGTCGGCGCCGGCGCCCAGGTCAAACTGGCCGTAGAACGATCCGTAGTTGTCGATCCAGTCGTTCCCCGAGCTGCCCCGGATCGTCATGCCGGACACTCCGTCCTGCGTCGTGACCAGGCCGTGGCTCGTGAAGTGATTGTCCGCGCCCCCGGCCAGCCACACCGCGACGCCGCCGGCGCCGCCGACCACGGCTTTGCCCGCGGTGAGGGTGATGTTGATGTCTCCCTGTCCATCGCGGCCGCTGGATTGCGCGAAGATCCCGACTCCCTGGGCCCCGGTGGCGCCCACGTTGCCGTCAATCTCGAGCGTGACGGCGCCGGACCGGCCCGCGCCTCCCGCGGTGTCGGCGAAGATCCGGTCGACCATGCCGCCGCCGCCGCCCAGGCTTTGCGCGGCGAGGGCGATGGAACGTTCGCCCGTGACCACGATGTCGCCCGCCTGCTGGAAGCGGATGTCGCCGCCGTTGCCGGAATTCGCCGAGTTGAGGGTGAGCTCGATGGCATTGGCGGCCGTATCGGTGAAGATCGCGCCGCCGCCACCGCCGATGCTCTGCAGCAGCACGCCGTGCGAGAGCGCTCCCGTCGTCTGGATGGCGCCGGTGTTCGTCAACGTGATTGCGCCGCCGTTGCCCTGGGAACCGTCCGTGCCGCCGATGGCCACGCTCAGGCGGTCCATGCCGGTGACCAGGGCGGTGCCGCCTCCGGCACCCACGCTCTGCACCATGACCGCCGGCGAGCGTTCCCCGGCGGTGGCCTGCATTCCCGCAAACTGCAGTTCGACGGATCCGCCGTCGTTGCCCGATCCGCCGGCCGCGCCCAGCGACAGCGTGGCGACATGCTCCCCCGGCGCCGCGGGTTCGGCTGCCTTGAGCATGACGCCCTCGCCCGGGGCGGGTTCCAGCTGCGGCGTCGGCGCCGCGACGGTCACCACGGACAGGTCGACCAGACCCCCGCCGCCCCCGATGGTTTGGATGCTCGACCCGATTGACCGGGCGCCCAGCGAATAGACCTTGCCGTCACGCTGGAGGCTGACGTTGCCCCCGTCGCTGTTCGTGGACTGGCTGCCGCCCAGGTTCGCCGCGGCATCGACCGTGGCCTCATCGTTCACGACGAACTCGAGGCTGCCGTTGCCGCCGCCGCCGCCGATGGACTGGATGACGTCCACCACCGAGATATCGCCGATCGAAGCCAGGTCGCCCGTGTGCACGGCCTCGACGACGTCGGAAATGGCGTCCATGACTCCCGCCACGCCGAGCGACATGGTGCTCTTCACCTTCGCCCGCGCCCCCAGCGCGATCGCGTTGGTGGCCGCCGCGTTGTCGGCGGTGTCGGGCGCGAATTCAGTGGCCTTCTGGCTCACATCCATGAACACGTTGAGGTCGCCGCCGCCGCCGTTCACCTGCTGGACGAAGATGCCGCGGCTGTTTCGGCCCGTGGTCACAATCGATCCCGTCGTATTCACTTGGGCGGTGCCGGCTTTGCCGCTGCCGCCCGAGAAGCCGAGGGCCAGATCCACCGCGAGATCGGTGGCCATCCAGACCGGGCTCGAAAGCGAAGCCCCCACCGTGCCGCCGCCGCCGCTCACGCTCTGGGCGAAAATCCCGTAGGCGTTGTCGCCCGTCACCAGGATCGAGCCCGTGTGATTGACGATCACATCGCCGCTGTCGGCCCCGCTGCCGCCCCGGCCGCCGACGCCGATGTTCATGAAGTACGGGGCGGGATCGATCGCCGGATTCGTCTTCAGGTTGCTGGAGAGCGCGGCGGCAAAGCCGCCGTTGCCGCCGCCGCCGCCCACGCTCTGCGCAAAAATGCCGTAGGAGCCATCGCCCTCGACCGTGATGGATCCCGTATTGTCGACCGTCACGTTGCCGGAAGTATTGCCGTCGCCTCCCCAGCCGCCGACCGCGAGCGCCCCGACCAGGCTCGTGTTCGAAGTGTTCTTGCTGCCCAGGACGAGATTGCCCGCCAGGCTGAGGCCGCCGTTGCCGCCGCCGCCGCCCACGCTTTGCGCGATGATGCCGTGGGCGGCCTGGCCCAAGGTCGTGATGGAGCCGGCATTGGTCACGCTCACGTCCGCGCCGGTGCCGCCCTGGCCGCCCCCGCCGCCGAGGCTGAAGGCGAAGGCATTCGAGGCCGGTTTGTCGCCGGCGCGAACCGCCGTGTTGGAGGCGATCGAGGTGCCGCCGTTGCCGCCGCCGCCGCCCACGCTCATCGCGAAGATGCCGTGCGCGGCGTCGCCGTGCGTCACGATGGAGCCCGAATCGTCAGACGAACCGTCGTCGCGATTGACCACGGTCACGGCGCCGCCGGCGCCGCCCAGGCCGCCTTCGCCGCCGACGGCGATGTTCACCTTGTTGCCGCCGCCCTTGGTGGAGATGGAATTGCTGATGACGTAGCTGCCCTCACCGCCGCCGCCGCCCACGCTCTGCGCGAACACGGCGATCGCCTTCTCGCCCCAGGTTTCGATCTTCCCCGTGTTGGTGACGCCCACGGGGCCACTGAGGGCGCCCGTGCCGCCGGAGCCGCCGAGCATGAATTCGATGTCCACGTCGCCGCTCGCGTCCGAGTTGAACAAATCGTGGATCACGCTGCCCGCTTTGCCGCCGCCGCCGCCGATGCTCTGCGCCAGCACGCCGTGCGACTCGCCGCCCACCGTCGTGATCGCCCCGCCGTTGTCCACGGTCACGGCTCCGCCGGTCGACCCACTGCCGCCCAGGCCGCCGATCCCAAGCATGAAGCCGCCCTTTTCCTTCCGCTTGCCGATGGCCATCACCCCGCCGCCCTCGCCGCCGCCGCCGCCCACGCTCTGGGCGAGCACGGCGATCGAGGATTCGCCGAAGGTTTCAATCGTCGCATCGGTGCCCACCGTGACGGCGCCGCCCGTGCCGCCTTCGCCGCCGGCGCCGCCGATCACGAGCGCAAGGGATGAGGTCATCGTCTCGAAGCCGCCTGCACCGCCCGCGGCGCCGCCGCCGCCGCCCACGCTTTGGGCGAAGATGGCATGGGAACCGTCGCCGCCGGTCGCCACGACCCCGGAGGCCGTGACCTCGACCTTGCCGGCCGCGCCGCCCACGCCGCCGTCGATGCCGACTTCAATGTCGAACTCGATCTCCTTTTCCTGCGGCTGCGCTTCCGTTTTGCCGGGCGTGCGTTTGAAACTGCCGCTCATCGCGCTCGACGAACTCGTGCCGCCGCCGTTGCCGATGCTCTGCGCGAGGACCGCAAAGGCCTCGTCGCCGCGGGTCAGCACGGTTCCGGCCGAGTCGACGCTCACGTCGCCGCCAGCGCCTCCGGTGCCGCCCTTGCGCCCGATCTTGATGTCGAGGGTGCTCCCCTCCGAATTCGTGTTCGTGTAGTCCAGGCCCGCATTCCCGCCGCCGCCGCCGATGCTCTGGGCCACGATGCCATAGGCATTCTCGCCGGAGGTGTCGATCGTTCCATCGTGCGTCACCTCGACCTTGCCGGCGCTGCCGCCGTCGCCGGTGGCGCCGCCCAGCATGAAGTTCAGGCCGTAGACCTTGTCGCTCTTTCCGGTTCCACCGAGCCCCAGATTCAGCGAGGCATTACCGCCGCCGCCGGCGATGCTTTGGGCGAGGATGCCATGGCTGCCGGCGCCCAGCGTCGTGATGTCGCCGTAGTTTCCGACCGTCGCCTTGCCGCCGTTGCCCGCCAGGCCGCCGGCGCCGCCGATGCCAATCTGGAAGGCATAGGTGGTCTTCGTCTCCTTGGGTTGCGTCCCGGTCTTCTGCCGTCCCTCCAACTCGTCGAGCACCTTGTCATAGTTGGCGAAGACCTCCGGGTCGACGCCCGTGCCCGCGGGATGTTTCCGGGGCGTGGGCGTGTCGTCACCCGATCCGCTGTCGCTCGAACCGCTGGTCTGGGTGTACTCCAGCATGATGTTGCCCCCGGCGTCCCCGCCGCCGCCGCCGATGCTCGAGGCCTCGATGCCGTACGCGCCCGTGCCGTCGGTGACGATCGCCCCGGCGGCCGCGTCTTCGCTGCCGCGCGTGACGGTCGCCGTCCCGGCGTCTCCGCCGCCGCCCCCGAAGCCGCCCACGCCCACGACGACGGGCGACACCTCCTTGCCCACGACGCCGGAAATGTTGAGCCCGCCCGTGCCGCCGCCTCCGCCCACGCTTTGCGCGAATATCCCGCGGGCATAGTCCCCGGAGGTCGTGATGGCGCCGCTCGAGGCGACCGCGGCATTCCCGGCGTTCGCCCCTTCGCCGCCGAAGCCGCCGATCCCGGCCGTCACGGCGAACTGGGTCTTGCTTTCCGACGATCCCTC
>JBAIXJ010000466.1:0-2335 GCA_037916645.1 Opitutales bacterium
AGACCGAGATGGTCGAGGCCAACCTGCGCCTCGTCATCTCGATCGCGAAGAAGTACACCAACCGCGGCCTGTCGTTCCTCGACCTCATCCAGGAGGGCAACATGGGCCTGATGAAGGCGGTCGAGAAATTCGAGTACCGCCGCGGGTACAAGTTCTCCACCTACGCCACGTGGTGGATCCGCCAGGCCATCACCCGCTCGATCGCCGACCAGGCCCGCACCATCCGCATCCCGGTGCACATGATCGAGACGCTCAACAAGGTCATGCAGGTCCAGAAGCAGCTCCTCCAGGAGTACGGGCACGAGCCCACGCCGGAGGAGGTCGCCGAGGAGATGCAGATGCCGGTCGAGCGCGTCCAGCAGATCATGAAGATGGCGCAGCAGCCCATCTCGCTCCAGTCCCCGGTCGGCGACGGCGACGACACGAGCTTCGGCGATTTCATCGAGGACAAGAGCGCCGAGAATCCGTACGACATGACGGCCTTCTCGCTGCTGCGCGAAAAGATCGTCGACGTGCTGGATTCGCTCACGGAGCGCGAGCGCCGGGTGCTGTCGCTGCGGTTCGGCCTCGTGGACGGCTACAGCCGCACCCTCGAGGAGGTGGGCAAGCAGTTCAAGGTGACCCGCGAGCGCATCCGCCAGATCGAGGCCAAGGCCCTCCGCAAGATGCGCCACCCGACCCGCATCCGGCAGCTTACGGGCTTCTTCGACGCGGAGCAGCCCGACAGCGCGCAGAATCTGCTCAAGAAATCCCTCCGCCCGAACGAGCAGCAACCGCCGCTGCCGTAAACCGTTCGGCCACCCACCCGGGCGTGGATGGCCCCCCGGCAGGCCGCGGCGAAGGGCGCCGGCGCCGCTTTCCCCCTTTACAGGGCCTCCCCGCCGGCTACCCTCTGACCTTACCATGTCGACCTTTGTCACGCCCGTGGCGTTGTTCAATCTTGGCGGCACGGAGCTCGTGCTCATCCTCTTGATCGTGCTCCTGTTGTTCGGGGGCGCGAAGCTGCCGCAGCTTGCGAAGGGACTTGGCCAGGCGATCCGGGAGTTCAAGAAGGCCAGCAACGAGGAACCCGACAACAAGACGGCCACGGCGGACGCGACGAAGTCGGCGGAGGCCAGGAAACCCGGCAACGGCGGCTCCGGTCCGGGGACGAACTGATCGCCACCCCGGGCGACGGGCGGGCGGGCGGCCCACGCGGGCTTGCCCTCCGCCACGCGTTCGCAAGACTGCCGGTCACGATGACAGCATTGCGGCGGCTAGCGCGGTATCTCGCGGCGATGGCCGTGGCGGGTGTCCTCGCCGGTTGCGTGTCGACGCCGGCCAACGTCAACCCCCAGGTTCCCCAATCCACCTCGGCCGCGTTGCTCCGCCCGGGCGACAGTCTGACCATCGCGCTGCAGGGCATCCCGGACCCGAGCGTCAACAACGTGCAGATCGATGAGCAAGGCTTGCTCAGCCTGCCCTACATCGGCACCGTGGCCGCCTCCGGCCTCACCTCGGCGGAACTGTCGCAGCGCATCCGGCAGACCTACCTCGAACGCAAGTTCTACACCGCGATCGACGTGTCGGTGACCGTCACGGAGCGGTATGTCTACGTCGGCGGCGAGGTGACGCGGCCGGGGCGCATCGTCTGGACACCGGACCTGACCCTGACCAAGGCGGTCCAGGCCGCGGGCGGATTCACGCTCTATGCCCGGGAGGCGCAGGTGAGTCTCGTGCGCGATCGCGCGGCCTACGCGATCGACGCCAACCTCGCGCTGCGCCAGCCCGACCAGGATCCGCGCCTGGTGCCCGGCGACTCCATCACCGTTCCGCGGTCACCGTTCTGAGCCCGCGCCGGCCGGGGCGTTCAGCAGCTCGCGGAACAGGTCGCAGACCGCACCGCGCTGGTTTGGTGCGACGACCACGTCGGCGGTCCGGGTGAATTCGAGATAGCGGCGCGCCGTGGCGTCGTACCGCGGCCACTCCAGAAGACCGGGCCCGTTCGGATCCCCGGTTCTGGCGAAGTTCGTCCAGTAGCCCTGGATCGCGGCGGACAGGCGGTGATCGGCCGCCGCGTAATCGCCCGCCTGGCTGCCCTGGGCATACAGGTTCCCGAAGACATACGGCAGCTCGCTCGAGTGGCCGGTCTTCGGCCGCGGCGGAATCGCCCGATCGAACTGGTACTCCCAGGTTGGATTCCCCGCCCGGCCGTGCCATTCGCCCTCAACCACGGCAAAGCAGCGCAGCGGATCACTGCCCACCTGCTCCGCGCGGTCGCCGTAGACCGGATCGGCCGGGCCCGGACTCCCCTCCCCGTCGAGCCCGTAGAGCGCCAGCGCCCGGGGCGCCAGGC
>JBAIXJ010000467.1:0-12840 GCA_037916645.1 Opitutales bacterium
GTGTGGGCACCGAAATAATCCCGCTGGCCTTGGAGCAGGTTGGCCGGAAGGCGCGCAGCGCGGTAGCCGTCGTAATACGCCAGCGCGGAACTGAACGTCGGGGCGGGAATGCCGTACTGGGCCGCCAGGGCGATGACCTTGCGCCAGTTGTCCTGCGCCGCGGTGATCGTTCCCTTGAAGTAGGGATCCAGCAGCAGATTCGCCAGGCCGGGATTGCGGCGGAATGCCTCGGTGATCTTTTGCAGGAACACCGCGCGGATGATGCAGCCGCCGCGCCAGATCTGGGCGATCGAGCCGAAGTTCAGCGTCCAGCGGTACTCCTTCTGCGCCTCCCGCATCAGTTGGAAGCCTTGGGCGTACGAACAGATCTTGGAACAGTAGAGCGCGTCGTGGATCGCCTGGATCAGCGGTTTCCTTGGACCGCCATATTTCTTCCGGCCCGGCCCCTTGAGGATCTTCGCCGCCGCCACCCGCTCCTCCTTCACCGCGGACAGGCACCGGGCAAACACCGCCTCGGCCACCGTCGGCGCCGGCACCCCCATGTCGAGCGCGTTGACGCTGGTCCATTTCCCGGTGCCCTTCTGGCCGGCCGCATCGAGGATCACGTCGACCAGCGCCTTCTTCTTCGTGACCGGGTCCTTCTGCTGGAGAATGTCGGCGGTGATCTCGATGAGATAGGAGTCGAGCGTCCCCTTGTTCCACTCGGCAAAGACCGCCCCGATTTCCGCCGCCTTCAGGCCAAGGAGTCCGCGGAGAAGATCGTAGGCTTCGCAGATCATCTGCATGTCGCCGTACTCGATGCCATTGTGAACCATCTTCACATAATGCCCCGCGCCATCCGGCCCGATGTAGGTCGCGCATGGCACGCCGCCCGTCACCGGTTTGCCCGGCGTCGCGCCGAGGATCGGGCGCCCGGTCTTCGCGTCGACTTTGGCGGCGATCGCGTTCCATACCGGCTCCAATTCCTTGTACGCCGCGGGATCGCCGCCGGGCATGAGCGCCGGGCCGAACCGCGCCCCAACCTCGCCGCCGGACACCCCGGAGCCGATGAACCGCAGGCCCTTTTCGCGCAGGGCCCGCTCCCGGCGGATGGTGTCGGTCCACTTGGCGTTGCCGCCGTCGATCACAATGTCCCCCGCTTCCAGCAGCGGCACCAGGCTGTCGATGACCGCATCCGTGCCCGCGCCGGCCTGCACCAGAATGACGATCTTCCGGGGCCGGCTGAGCGACTGCACAAACTCCTCGAGGGTCGCCGCCCCGACCAGGCCGCCGGGGGTGCCGGGGTTGTCCGCCACAAACCTGGTCATCTTCTCGGTCGTGCGGTTGTAGACCGAAATCTGGAATCCGTGGTCCGCGATGTTGAGCGCGAGGTTTTGCCCCATCACCGCCAGGCCGACAAGGCCGATGTCCGAATGAGCTTTGGTCATACGCACACGCTCATTGGTCCAAAACTCCGGGCATGGCCAACCAAATTTCCTCCCGCCGGCGGCTCCGGGCGCGCCGCGGCGCCCGCCCCCGGCGCCTCACCAATGCGTCTTCGGCCGCGAGGGGAAGAACGGCGCGATCTGATCCACCAGCGGCGTGAGAAACGCGGGCTCGTTGCGCTGGTACACCCAGGTGAACGAGATCACGAACAGCGTCACCAGGATGATCGTGAACAGGATGAACTTGTTCATCCGCGCGGCCTGCTTGATGATGATCACCGCCACGATCAGCACCAGGACCGCCAGCCCGAAATTGATCAGGTTCTTCCGGGGCACTGCCTGCAGCTTTTCCAATGCACTGACCGCGAAGAGCAGCATGGAGGGGAACATGACGCGGGCGGAGTCCGTTATCGAGTCGATTGTTGGCGGCGGCGGCTTTTACGAATTTCTCCCAGGTTCCGGCCGCCGCTGCTGCCCGCCGGCGCCCCGTGGTTGATCCAGGCGGGCGCCCCCTCCGCATAGTGCTCCTTCTTCCAGATGGGGACACGGGCCTTGAGCTCATCGATGATGTAACGGCACGCCGCAAACGCCGCATCCCGGTGTTCGGCGGTCACGCCGACCCACACGGCGAGATCCCCGATCTGCAGGTGTCCCACCCGGTGGACGGCCGCCGCGGATACAATCGGATGCCGCGCGCGCGCCTCAGCCAGAATCCTCGCCCCCTCCTTCTCCGCCAGTGCCGCGTACGCCTCGTACTCGAGGGAGCGCACCGCGCGACCCTCGTTGCGGCCGCGCACCCGGCCCTCGAACGACACGAATCCCCCGGCGCGTGCGTCCAGCAATTCGTCCCGCAGTTGCGCGGGATCGAGCGGCGCAGCGACCAAGCGAAACCGCGGCGCGGCGGCCTTCGCCTCCCCCTTGCCGGCGCTCCTGGTCCCACCCGGGATCTTCCGCGGTTTCATGCCGTCCGCCTCCCTGTCGCCTCAGCCGCCCGCGATGGGGGGAATGAACGCCACGCGTGCGTCGTCGGCCAGCGGCGCCTGCCACGCCCCGAATTCGTCATTGATCGCCACCTTGACGCGCTCCGCGGGCAGCGTGAAGCCGTGGCGCCGCGCCAGTTCGTCGTACAGCGCCGCTGGCGTTCCGGCTGCCGTCTCCACGCGCTCCTCGGCGCGTCGCGCCTGCTCCCGGAGCAGGGCGAAATACTGGACCCACACGACCTTCATGGGTTCGCCCGGAAATGGTGCCGGCCGCCGGTCTTCTCCAGCAGGCGGATCTCGCGGATGACCGCGCCCGCCGCCACCGCCTTGATCATGTCGTAGACCGTGAGCGCGGCCACGCTGGCGCCGGTCAGCGCCTCCATCTCCACGCCGGTCTTCGCGTGGGTCCGGACCCGGCAGTCGATCGTCACTTCGCCCCCGTCCGCGGTCTGCTCAATCTCGATCTGGCAGTCGTCCAATGGCAGGGGATGACAGAGGGGGATGAGGTCGCTCGTCCGCTTCGCGGCCATCACGCCCGCGAGGATCGCCGTCTGAAAAACCGGCCCCTTGTGGGTGGCGATCTCCCCGTCCGGCCGGCGCGCCCCGAGGCCGCGGGGCAGCGCGACCACGGCCCGGGCGTGCGCCATGCGCGCCGTGACCCGCTTCCCGCCGACATCCACCATCGCGGGACGGCCCTTCGAATTCACGTGGGACAGCATCGCCGCTACTGTCGCCGAACCGCGCCGCCGCGCAACGGGATTCCGCTCCGCGCTCACGCCCACGGCCAGAACCGGACCTCCGCCCCCGCCGCCAACTCCTCCCCTCCGGCCGGCAACTCCACGAATCCGTCCGTGCCCAGCAGGCCGGAGAAATCGCCCGAAGTGTTGAGCGGATTCGGCACCGCCCGCCGCCCGCCGCCCGCGGCCGCCGCCAGCCGCACCGGCAGGAAGCACGTCAGGTTCACCTTGAGCGGCACCGCCTCCGCGAGGCCCACGGTCCGGGCGGGGGCCGGCATCCGCCCGCTCATCCGGCCGAGGGCCGGCAGCACGTACCGATGGAGGCAGACATACGACGAGGCGGGATTCCCGGGCAGCGCAAACACCGGCGTGTGCCGCGGACTGAGCCCGAACCAGAAGGGCTTCCCGGGACGCTGCGCCACGCCTTGAAACAGCCGCCGCACGCCGAGGTCGTCCAGCACTTGGGGAAGAAAATCGAACTTTCCCTTGGAGATGCCACCGCTGAGCACCACCACGTCGTATTCGGCCACCAGGTGCCAGAGGATGTGCTCGATCTCATGGCGCATGTCGCGAAGGTGATAGCGTTCCACGCGCGGATGCCCCGCCGCCACCAGCGCGGCCCGCAGGGCGTAATCGTTGGACCGCCGGAGCTGATGCGGCGCCACCGGCGAACTCACCTCCACCAGCTCGTCCCCGGTCGCGACCACCGCGATCTTGGGCTGCAGGGCCACCGCCAGGTGGGCGTAGCCGCAGGCCGCCGCCACCGCGATCTCCGCTCCGCCGAGGCGCGCCCCTGGCGCCACCATCATCGCGCCCGCCTTCTTGTCCGAGCCGCGCCGGTGCACCGCCTGCCCCGGCTTCAGCTCCACCTCGCTGCCGAACTCGACGATTGCCTCACGCCGGGTCACGTCCTCGTAGCCGACCACGGTGTCTGCCCCGGCGGGCAGCACCGCGCCGGTCATGACCTCGATGCACTCGTCATCTGCACCCAGCGTCAGCGGAATTGTGCCCGCGGCCTGGACACCCGTCACCCGGAAGCGCCGGTTACCGGCCTGCCATGCCGCCTGGCGCACGGCGTACCCGTCCAGCGCCACCCGATCGAAGGGGGGAAGATCGCGATCGGCCGTCAGCGGCTGGCGCAGGATGCGCCCGTGGGCCTGGCCGAGGGGACAATCCTCGGTCGGGAGCACGCCGATCGACTCCATGATCAGGGCTTCGGCTTCGGCAACGGAAAGCATGGCCCCGACCATACCAGAGACTCTCGCGCGGGCCTAGGGCAAACCCGCGGCGGCCGCTCTCCCGCCGGTTTTCGCTCGCCCCTTTGCGGTTCGGGCGCTTTGCGTTTACCTCTTGGCTGCCATGACGGACCTCCGTGACCAGTATTCCCGGCCGCTGCGCGACTTGCGGGTCTCGGTGACGGACCGGTGCAATTTCCGCTGCCCGTATTGCATGCCGGCCGAGGTATTCGGTCATGACTACGCCTTTCTGCACGACCCGGCGGTCATGTCGCTCGAGGAAATGCGCCGGATTCTCCGGCAGTTTGTCCGCGCCGGGGTGGAGAAAGTGCGCATCACGGGCGGCGAGCCCCTGCTGCGGCCGGATGTGCCGGAGCTGATCCGCCTCCTGAAGCAGGAATTGCGGGTGCCCGATGTCGCCGTGACCACGAACGGCTGGCTGCTCGCCCGGCAGGCCGCGCGCCTGCGCGCCGCCGGGCTCGACCGCCTAAACGTGAGCCTCGACAGCCTCCAGCCGGAAACCTTCGCCCGCCTCAGCGGCCGTCCGGGCGCCAGTGTCTCCCGCGTGCAGGACGGCATCGCCGCCGCGGTCACGCTCGGCTTCCCGGTCAAGATCAACACGGTCGTCCAGCGGGGCGTCAACGACCACGAGCTGCTGGAACTCGCCGCGTGGGCCCGCGAGCGGCGGCTCACGGCGCGGTTCATCGAATTCATGGACGTGGGCAACCACAACGGCTGGCGGCCCGACCTCGTGGTCCCGGCGCGCGAGATCGTGGCGCGCCTCTCCGCGCGCTGGCCGCTCGAGCCCTGCCAGCCCGCCTACCGGGGCGAGGTCGCGGCCCGGTACCGCTACCGCGACGGCGGCGGCGAGATCGGGCTGATCAGCAGCGTCACCGAGCCGTTCTGCCGCGACTGCCATCGCGCCCGCCTCTCGGCCGACGGCAAGCTCTTCACCTGCCTGTTCGCCTCGACCGGCTGGGACGTGCTCGGCACCCTGCGCGGCGGCGTCACCGACGACGAGTTGTTCGCCTTCCTCGGGCAGATCTGGCACGGCCGCCACGACCGGTACTCGGACGAGCGCGCCGAGATCCTCGCCCGGCATGAGACGCGCCTCAAGGTGGAGATGAGCTACATCGGCGGCTGACCGCCGGGCGGCGCCTCACTGGTACCGGCAGGAGCGGCCGAAGTAGTTCAGCATCCAGACTTCGCGCCAGACGCGAAACCGGCCCTCGTACGTCATCTTGCCGTACTCCTCCCGCAGGTTGTACGGCAGCAGGAAGCCGAGCTCCGTGTTGAGGCGCTCCAGCTCGAACTGCTGCTGGTTGAGATCCTCGATCGGCTCGCCCGCCCACGGCTCGACCGGCCGGCCCGCGGCCGCGAGCCGGCGTTCGTGGCAGGCGAGCAGCCGCGGCAGGCTGCGCGACCATGGCTTCCGTTCGACCAGCCAGTTTTCCGGATAGAACCCCGCAAAAGGGAGGTAAAGGTTGTCGGTCAGGTACCTCCGCCCGTCGGTCAGGCGCGACGCGAGGCTGTAGCACGCGGTGATCGCGCCGTTGGCCTGGGGCATGAACGTGACCTGGATGCGCGTGGTCGCCGGCTGGTTCTGGTAGATGGAGAGCCGCAGGTGGATGCCGCCCCCGATCTCGGCCCGCAGGGCCTGCGCCTGGCTGAACCCGTGGCTGCGCAGCCATTCGCGCACCCGCAGCAGGCGCCGGTGCGTCGGCCACTCTTCGCCGCTCGCGTTGACCACGAACCGCGGGAACAGCGGCAGCGGGCTCTGGCTCAGCGCGGAGATCGCGGCCCAGTTGTACGCGGTCTCAAGCAGGAACCAGGTGAGAAACAGCACCAGCGCCAGCACCCAGAAGGGCCGCGAGCTCCAGCCCCACTCCTGCGCCAGAAAGGCGCCCCCGAGCGAAAACAGCAGCCAGCGCAGCCACCGGACGAAGATCGCGAGCACGGGCGAGGCCAGCCGCTGGTTCAGCGAAAACAGCACCAGCGAGAGAATCGCCACGGCAAGCAGAAGATAGATGGGATCGAATTGCATGGTGACACCGGGCGGGCGCCCGACGCGCGCGTCCACGCCTCCGCCCGCCGCCGCGCCCGGATCAGCTCAACCGGACCGGCATGATCACACAGATGAAGCTCTCGAGCGTCTTGAACACCCCCGGGCTCACCTCGTCCTTGAGTTCAAAGAAAACTTCGTCCTTGGTCAGCGCCCGCAGGGGATCCATGATGAACTGCGGGTTGAACGCCACCTGCAGCTCGGGGCCGCTGTAGGAAATGGCCATCGACTCATGGGATTCGCCGAAGTCCGGGCTGGAGGCCGTGATCTCGAGGAGATTGCTCGTGAGCTTGATCTTCACGGAGTTCGACTTCTCGCTGCAGACGAGCGCCGCGCGGTGGACGCACTGGAGCAGGAGCTCGCGCTCCAGCTTGATCCGCTGGTGCGTCTCCTTGGGGATCACCTGCTGATAGTTGGGGTAGTTCCCCTCGACGACCTTGGAGAACAGGTAGATGTTCTCGACCAGGCCGCTGGTATCCTTCTCCGTCGCGATCTGAAACGCGGCCCGCCGCTCGTTGAACGAGATCTTCACCTTGGCGCCCTTGTCGAGCAGCCGCAGCAGCTCGGCGACCGTCTTCGCCGGGAGGATGATGCTGCCGGCGCTGGCCGCGGGAAACTCGAGCTCCTTGCTGATCAACGCCAGCCGGCGGCCATCGGTCGCCACCAGCGACAGCTTCCCGTCGCGGAAGTTGAAGTACACGCCGTTGAGAATGTACCGCGTCTCGTCCACCGACTGGGCGTAGGCGACGCCCTTGAGCATGTTGACCAGCTCCGCCTGCTCGAGGGAGAACGACTTGTCGTCCCCGAATTCCGGCAGCGGCGGAAACTCGTCCTTCCCGATGCCCATGATGCGGAACTGCGACCCGCCGGACGCGAGCTTCACCTGGTGGTTGGGACTCGAATCGAGCGCGACGTCGACATTGGGCAGCTCGCGGACGATCGTGGCCAAGCGTTTCACCGGCAGCGTGACGGAGCCGGTTTCCTTGACCTCGGCCTTGATCTTGCAGCGGATGCCGAGGTCGAGGTTGGTGGTCGTGAGCGAAATGTGATCCTTCTCCGCCTCGATCAGGACATTGCTCAGGATCGGCATCGTGGCCTTCGATCCGACGACGTTCAACACCTGCTGGAGACCATTGCTGAAATGGTCGCGGTTGATTTTAAACTTCATGTGGGGAGGGGAGGGATGGCGCTAGCGAAGTTGTTCCAAACAAAGGATAATCAGAGGGGGATTCAATAAGGAAGTATCCCGTCTTATTATAGGCGGTGAATATCACCAACAACCCGGGCGGGAACCGCGGATTCCGCTCGTGGCGGCAACGGGCCGGCGGGCGTGGACAAGATGCGGCGCGCGGGTGGCAGAGGCAGGGTTGTTCACAGGCGCGGCCGGACCGGCGGGTTATTGACCGGGCGCGGCTGACTTCTTCACCGGTTGTTTGCGCTCGTGCCGCAGCCGCGTGATGAGCTGGACGCGGCGGACGTGGCGGACCAGACCGTAGAACACGTACGCGAGGAAAAGGCACACGAACGCCACCTCCTGGAGCCAGAAGATCAGCCCGGCGGCGATGATGACGACGACGAAGGTGCGGATCCGCGTGCGCGTCTGCCAGTCGACCTGCTTGAAGCTCGGGTAGCGGATCGTGCTCACCATGAGGAGCGCGATCAGGAGCAGAAGCACGGGAAGGAGCAGCGCCAAGCGGTGCAGTTCGCGATTGTCCTCCGACAGATGCAGCAGCAGGAGCACGAGCGAGGCGACGGTGCCCGCGGCCGCCGGCACCGGGAGGCCGATGAAATCCTTGCTGCTGTCCTTCGGGGGGTGCAGCAGGGGGTTGGTGATGACGTTGAAACGCGCGAGCCGGACCGCCGCGCACAGCAGGTAGACGAAGCCGATGAACCAGCCGATCTGGCGGAAGGCGGGATAGCCCTGGGTCGGGGAGAGGATGAGGAAAAACATCATCAGCGCCGGCGCGACCCCGAAGGACACCGCATCCGCCAGCGAGTCGAACTCCGCGCCGAAAAGCGACATGCGGCCCCCCAGCCGCGCGAGGCGGCCGTCGAGCGAGTCGAAGATCACGGCGGCCAGAATGAACCACACCGCCTGCACGTAGAGTTCGCTTGAGGTGTGCGGGGCGTACGTGCCCGGCGCGATCGTCTCCAGGCGCGCCTGGATGCATTTGATCACCGCGACGAAGCCGCAGAACAGGTTTCCCGCCGTCATCAGGTTGGGCAGGAAATACACCCGGCTGGCCTGGGTGACGTTGTAGGGATTCTCCCGCGATTCGAGGTCGGGCATGGGGCGGGGGGCGGCGGGACGCGGGCTACTGCTTCGTGGTCAGGCTCTCGAGGTACTTCCAGAACTTGGAGTGCTGCTCGAAGAGCTGCTGCTCGGAGACCGGCAGCTTCATGCGGAAAAGGAGGTCCTCCAGCGAGTCCTTGTGCAGGATGTACTGCGTGTGCAGCGTCTCGCCGCGCACCTCGAAGTAGAACCGGAAGTCCCCCGCCCGCAGCCGGTAGAAAACCCGGCCGGCGCGCGAGAACCGGCCGAGCGGCTCGCGGGGGTTGGCCAGGTCTCCCGGGGTCAGGCGGCTGATCGGGTCGATCGCGGCGAGCTGCGCCAGCTTGTCGAGCTTGTTGAGCTCGCGCATGCTCTGCTCGGAGAAAGTGACTTGAAACATGATCTGGAGGGGCGCCTCCGGCTTGCCCCGGCCAAGTTCGCAAGGGACCCGACGACCATGCATACCTTGAACGGCGGGCCCTCAGCAAGACCACAAATCGGGCCGCCGGCGGGATGACCGCCAACGCCCGGAGGATCAACCACCTGCCCGGGCTCCGACCTCCGCCTTCCGCCCGTAGGCCGGATCCACCCGGATCAGCGCCACGGCGACAAACGAGGGGAGCGTGGAAAGGCAGACCCAGACGAAGAAGCGCAGGTAGCCGAGGTGGTCCTCGATCCAGCCCGCCGGGAGGCCGGGGAGCATCATGCCCAGAGCCATGAAGCCCGTGCAGATGGCATAGTGCGCGGTGCGGTGCTCCCCCGCGGCGACCATCATCATGTAGACCATGTAGGCCGTGAAGCCGAAGCCGTAGCCGAACTGCTCGATCGTGAGCGCGAGGCCGATGACCGCCAGATTCGCCGGCTGAAACCAGGCCAGCGCAATGAAGGCCGTCGCCGGCAGGTACATGCTGATGATCATCGGCCACAGCATCCGTTTCAGGCCGTGACGGGAGATGGCGTAGCCGCCGGCGAGCCCGCCGAGGATGAGGGCCGCCAGGCCGATCGTGTTGTAGAGGATGCTGACCGCGCGCGTGTCGAGGCCGAGCCCCCCGACGGCGCGCCCGTCGAGCAGGAAGGGGACCACCAGCTTGACCAGCTGCGCCTGTGCCAGCCGGTAAAGGAGCAGGAACGCCAGGATGAGCCCGATCTCCTTTTTCCGGAAGAACGCCGTGAAGACAGCGAGCGAATCAGCCGCCAGGCGCCGGACCCGCGCGGCCGAGGCGTCGGCCGGCGGGCGGGGCAGGACGAACAGATGATAGGCGGCCGCGACCACGAAGCCGGCGGCCAGCAGCAGGAACACCCAGGCCCAAGCCCGGCTGACGCTGCCGAGGGAAACGGCGAGGCTGCCGGCCAGGTAGACGAGCCCCCCCTGCCCGGTGACCATGGCCAGCTGGTAGAAAGTGCTGCGCACGCCGACAAACGCCGCCTGCTGGTGGGCTGGCAGCGCCAGCAGGTAGAATCCGTCCGCCGCGATGTCGTGGGAGGCCGAACTGAACGCGAGCAGCCAGAACACGGCGAGGGTCGCCCGGAAAAAGAACGGGGCGGGCACGGCGAACGCCACGCCGGCCAGCGCGGCGCCGATCAGGAATTGCAGCGCGACAATCCAGGCGCGCTTGGTCCGGTACAGGTCGATCAGCGGCGACCAGAGCGGTTTGATCACCCAGGGCAGGCCGAGCAGGCTCGTGGTGAAGGCGATGTCGGTGTTGGAGATCCCCAGGTTCTTGTACATGAACACCGACATGTTCATGACGGCCACATAGGGCAGGGCCTCGCAGAAATAGAGCGTTGGAACCCAGCGCCACGGCCTTGGCGGAGCGGGGGGAGGAGCGGGTGAATCCACGGGGATCGTGGCGCACTGTGGGCGTCAGCCCGCGCCGCTGCAACGCCAGAGCGCCGGGTCGCCCCGGACCGTGGCGTCCTGCAATCCCGACCGCCGCAAAACGCGCGACGGCGCGGCGGGCGGCGCCGTGGCCGCGGGAGCTAAATGGTTGGTGGACGGCGCCCTCAGGCGCCGGCCGCACGGTGGCATGACAGATGCAAGAGGGCGGATAAAGGAGGACGGCCCCGGGTTGGCCGACGGATGAGCCGGTGCGCCGGGTCATTGCGGTTGGTGCCTGGCCCGGGGAGCAAGCCTCCGCGACAAGAATCCTCAACCTCACAACCACCATGTCTGAAACCATCAAGACAGTCACCCTACCGGAAGACACCATCGCCGAACTCCGCGAACTGCTGCGCGAAGCGGAGGACGTTCTGGCCGACAGCGGCTCGGCCGGCGGCGCGAAAGTGGAAGCGCTGCGCGAACGTCTGCGGGTCGCGCTGGCGGAAGGACGAAACGCCGTCGATCACCTGCGTGAGCTGGCCCGCCGTCGCGCCGGCGAGTTGGACGCCCAGGTTCGCTCGCATCCGTACGAGTCGATGGGCATCGCCGTCGGCATCGGCGCCCTGCTGGGCCTCGCCTGCAGCCGGCTGCTCCGTTGAGCCGCCATGACGAGGGCCGGCCAGGGGTCGGTGTCCGCCGCAGGCGAATCACGGGACGGAACCGATCATGGCGGCCCCGCCGGCCCGGCGCCGCTCGGCGCGGCCGGGTTCGCGGCGCTGAACGCGCTCCGGCACCGGGTGGAGCTGGCGGCCCTGGAGGCCGCCGAGGCGCGGGACCATGCCGCCATGACCGCGGTGCTGCTCGCCTCGGCCGTCGGACTCGGATTGATGGCCGGCTTCGCCCTCACCCTGCTTCTGGCGGTGCTGGTCTGGAATCAGCCATGGCGCGGGGAGGCGCTCGGCGCCCTGGCCCTCCTGGAGGGAATGGCGGGGGTGCTGTGCGGGGCGGCGGTGCGGGCGCGGCTGCGCCGCTGGCGGCCGTTTGACGGGATCAGTGAACAATTGCGCCAGGATGCCCAATGTCTCCAGAAACTGACGGAACCGTTCACCCGCTGACGCGGCGGGAGCAAAAGGAACTGCTCGCGCTGGTCTGTGCCGCGGATCGCCTGGAGTGGCAGCTGCAGGCGCGGAAGTGGGTCCGCGCGCGGCCCCGGCCCGCCCGCTGGCTGCTGCCGGCGGCCCGCCTCGGGCTGGCATGGCTCCCCGCTCGCGGCCGGCGCGGCGGCGGTCAGACCGGACGCCGCGCGTGGCTCCTGCTTCGGACGGCGCTCGATCTGTTCGGCTAGATCAGTTGCGCGACCGCGGCGCGTAGTGCGTGTGCAGCAGGTGGTGCGACTTCTCGCCCAGGGGGGCGCCCAGGAAGTCGCGGTACAGCTCGGCGACCGCCGGGTTCTCGTGCGACATGCGCATCTGCTTGCCCTCATCCTCGGCGAAGATGGCCTTCATGCGGGCGAGGCGGATGGTGTCGGTCGTGAACCGGGGCTGGCCGCCGCCGCCGATGCAGCCGCCGGGACAGGACATCACCTCGACGAAATGGTAGCCGTTCGCGCCCGCCTTCATCCGCTGGATCAGCTCCTCGGCGTGGGCGAGGCCGTGGGCCACCGCCAGCTTCAGGGTGACGCCCTCGAGGAACTTCCACTCCGGCACCGCGTGGGGCACCGTGATCGCCACCTCCTTCACGCCGGCGAGGCCCTCGATGGGGGCGACGTGAAGCTTCTCAAACGGCAGCGGTCCGCCCGTCACCAGGCACCAGACCGTGCGCAGGGCCGCCTCCATCACGCCGCCGGTGTTGGCAAAGATGTCCGCGGCGCCCGAGCCCAGGCCCAGCGGCTGGTCGGCGCGCTCCTCGGGCTGCGCCTGGAAGTCGAGGCCCGAGGCGGTGATCATCCGCCCCAGCTCGCGGGTCGTAAGCACGGCGTCGACGTCGGTCACGCCGCTGGAGGTCATCTCCGGCCGTTGCGCCTCGAATTTCTTCGCGGTGCAGGGCATGACCGAGACCACGAAGATGTCCTCGGGCTTCCGGCCGATCCGCTGGGCGTAGTAGGTCTTGGCCAGGGCGCCGAACATCTGCTGCGGCGACTTGGCGGACGAAAGGTGCGGCAGGAGCTCGGGATGGAAATACTCCGCGAACTTGATCCAGCCGGGGCAGCAGCTCGTGAACTGGGGCAGGGGCACCGGCTGTTTCTCGACCAGCGCCCGGCGGAGGCGCGTGAGCAGCTCCGTGCCCTCCTCGACGATCGTCAGATCGGCGG